>JANMFT010000110.1:0-3617 GCA_031374255.1 Limoniibacter sp.
TTTAGGGAAATTAAATGAGCTGGAAAACCAATTACAGATCGATCTATTATGCCACCGCACCGGAACCCGAAACGCCGGTACTCACCGCTGCCGATACCACACTGCTGATTATTGATGTGCAGAATACATATTTGGAGCGACCAGACCGCGACAGCCTGTCGCTGCAAGAACAAATTCAGTTTGATCGCTGGACACCATTTCATCACCGTATGCACGGCCAACTCATTCCGCGAACAGCAGCGCTTTTGTCCAAAGCCAGAGCCGCAAGTATTGAGTGTATTTTCGTGCGCATCGCCTGTCATACCAGAGATGGCCGCGACCGTTCACTGTCGCAGAAAATGCCCGGTTGGAATAATCTGCTGCTGCCAAAGCACGGCTTGCCATCGCAATTGGTGCCGGAGCTACAGCCCGTTGGCGACGAGATTGAAATCACCAAAACCACCGACTCTGCTCTAACCGGCACCAATCTCAGGCTTATATTGCATAATCTGGGCATAAAAACTGTGGTTTGCGCCGGAATATTCACGGATCAATGTGTGTCTTCGACTGTGCGCAGTCTGGCCGATGAAAGTTTTTCGGTGATTGTTTTGGAAGACCTTTGTGCCGCCGGATCTGAGGCCGACCATCATAAAGAGCTTGAAATTCTCAATATGATTTACTGCCATGTTATGAGCAGCGATGAGTTTTCTGACATAATGAATTTGCGTTGAAGCAACTGCTGTCGCGCCTTGATACCGATCTTAAAATCATTTCATTGCGCAGATTTTAATTTAGCAGGCTTTCCATTCGCGGCCTTAAATTCACAGGCTTGGCAAAAGTTAATTTTTGGTTTCTATTCAGATTTGGTTCCAGTTAAGCAGAGCTGCGCAATGCATAACGTGTTTAAATCGGGGGCCAGAGGGGGTTTAAACATGTCACAATCGCAACAGGCCGGATCGGCAGTTGATATTTCATCGAATGCCAAGGTCAATAAATTACAGGGTAAAGCGCTTGGGTTAGTCGGCGTTTTGTTTCTAACGGTCACTGGTGCCGCGCCTCAATCTGCGATGCTTGGCAACGTGCCGTTTGCATCCGGATATGGAATTGGCATTCACACGCCCGCAGCCTTTATTTTGGCAACAATCGTGCTGACCATTTTCTGCATTGGCTACGCTGCCATGGCGGGCCGAGTATCTTCGGTTGGTGGTTTTTATAGCTTTATCAGCCAAGGATTGGGCCGCGAAATTGGTATGTCCGCAGGCTTCACATCATTGGCGTGTTACTCCATTTTTGAAGCCTCGCTGTATGGGCTTTTCGCTTTTTTTGCCAATAGTTGGTTAAAATCCCATCTTGGTATCGATGTTGGTTGGGTTTGGCTGGCGTTGGCCGCAGTGATCGGAGCCGCGGTTTTATCCATCCGTGACGTAAAGTTAAGCGCTGTTGTTTTGGGTGGCGCACTGATTTTAGAGGTGATCATCCTTACGATCTTTGCGTTGGGTGTGTTTTTCGCAGCCAGTGGCACCAGCATAAACATTGAAGCGCTCAATGTGTTCAATGTCACTATGCCGGTGGCCGCACAAAAAGTGGGCGAAGTGGAGATCGGTGCCGGGGTAGCTGCCATTGGCCTGTTCATGGCCTTTTGGTCTTGGGTGGGTTTTGAAATGGCGCCAAATTATGCCGAGGAAAGCCGCGATGCCAAACGTATCGTTCCCCAATCGCTGTTCATATCTGTGATTGGTCTTGGCATGTTTTATACTTTGATCAGCTGGGCGGCGGTTTCGGCTTACCCGACCGAAGGCGAAATGCTGGCAAAAGCCGTTGGCGATGCGGGTAATTTCTTCATCGGGCCAATTGGCACAATGGTTGGCCCGTGGGCTGCAGAAGCGATGGCCGTTCTCATTTTAACGTCTTCATTTGCGTGCGGCATGGCGTTCCACAACACAGCGTCTCGTTATTTATATTCGCTTGGCCGTGAAGGCGTTCTGCCATCGATGTTTGGCGCGACGCACTCGGTGCATTCAAGCCCGCATGTGGCATCCATGGTGCAATCGGTTTTGGCCGCAACGTGGATTTTGCTTTATGCATTTTTCAACGGTTTTGATGACCCGAACGCGCAGGCTTACCTTGGCGTTTATACCTTGTTTGCGGTTTTGGGCACGGCATTGCTGTTGGTGCTGCAAGCCATTGTGTCGCTCGCAATCATAAATTATTTCCGCAAAAACGGCGGCGGCAATATTTTCACAACCATGATTGCGCCCGCAATATCGTTTGTTGCACAAATCTGGCTGGTGTATTTGCTGGTCACCAATCTTGGTGCATTTGCCGGTACCAGCACATTTGCCAACAATATACCGCTCATCGGTTTGGTTATTATTGTGGTCGGCTTGGTATGGGGATTTGTGCTGAAAAGCGTTAATCCGGCGGGCTACGCAAATATCGGCCATATGGTCAATGACGACGCCTGAGTAGTCTGTTTTGATGAATCAGGGCAGCGGCACAACCGCTGCCCTTTTTTGTGAGTTCACGAATAATCGAAATACCAAAGAGGATTTTCAATGTCGGCATCCCTTCAAAACCGCGTTGTTGTTGTCACCGGAGGCTCTAAAGGTATTGGCCTTGGCATTGCGCAGGTCTTTGCAAAGGCCGGTGCCAAAGTCGCCATTTTGGCTCGTGACGGAGACCTTGCTCAACGCGTGGCAACTGAAATCGGCAATGGCGCAATAGGTATTGCGGGCGACGTCACATCTAAAAACAGCCTTAAAGCGGCTTATGCATCAATTGTGGAACGGCTTGGGAACATTGATGTCTTGTCTGCCAATGCCGGTATTTTCCCGTTGGCCATGCTGGAAACCATGACTGAAGCTGAATGGGACGAAACCAGCGACACCAATCTCAAAGGCACTTTTTTATCAGTTCAGGCGGCTTTGCCTTATCTGAAAAAATCAGATCAGGGCCGCATTGTGCTCACATCATCCATCACAGGGCCTGTCACGGGGTTTTCCGGTTGGACGCATTATGCGGCGAGCAAGGCTGGGCAGTTGGGCTTCATGCGAACCGCATGTCTTGAACTTGCGCCCTATGGCATCACGGTCAATGCTGTGCTTCCGGGCAATATTATCACAGAGGCATTTTCGGCTTTGGGCGAGCAGCATCAAGCAGCGATGCTGGCAACAGTTCCGCTGCGCCGCCTTGGAACAGTCGCTGATATTGGCCATGCTGTGATGTACTTTGCATCAAAAGAAGCGGCCTATGTCACGGGCCAGACCATCATTGTAGATGGCGGGCAGATTTTGCCTGAAAGCGCCGATGCTATGATCAAAAGTTAGCGTGTCGTGAAGGTTTGAGGTTGCAGCCGACACTGGCGCCGCCTCGTAATGGGAATCATAGTGGTAAACGAAATCTCTTACCCCTGAATTTGCAAATCATTACAATGACTTAGGTCATAGCAATGGCGGAGAGGAAGGGATTCGAACCCTCGAGGCAGTTTCCCGCCTACGCCCTTAGCAGGGGCGCGCCTTCGACCACTCGGCCACCTCTCCAATGCATAACGGCAATAGCTGGAGCAGGGAGTTGGGGCAAGGGCAAAAGCGAAGAGCGTGCTTCGATTTTAGAAGTCGTATTTCGTTATCCATTATTCG
>JANMFT010000140.1:0-7987 GCA_031374255.1 Limoniibacter sp.
GCACCTGATTGTGAAGCCTACGGGCCAATCGTATTATCGCGGCACAAATTCAAACGCTATTTCCTTTTCTCTTCACATCACGTTCGCGTGACGCCGGGTGCTGACAAAGAACCTGCTGGCCGCCTTTTACGTAGTTATTAACTTACGACAAACTCAAGCGGCATCATTTTACCAGCGGCTTTCATCTTCAAAGGAATATACGTGTCCCATCCCGTTAAATTACTATCCGTTGCTAGCGCTGTTCCGCCCCATATTATTGATCAGCGCGACGCAGCGATGGCCGCCCATGACGGATTTTCGGCACGGTTTTCTGATTTTGAGCGGCTGGCCAAAGTGTTTAAAAGTTCCGGCATTTTGCGCCGTCATTTGGTGCGGCCGCTTGAATGGTATTTGCAACCGCTCGGATGGTCGGAGCGCAACTCTGCCTACCTTGAAGGCTCGTGTGAATTGTTTGTCGATGCGGCCACAAAGGCACTGGAACAGGCAGGTCTTTCGGGCAGCGAAATTGATACCGTGGTTACTGTCTCTTCGACGGGTGTTGCCACACCAAGTATTGATGCGCGGGTGGCTGATCAATTGGGTTTTCGCGAAGACATTGAGCGCGTGCCGATGTTTGGTATGGGCTGTGCGGGCGGCGTCACCGGCCTTGGTCTTGGCGCGCGGCTGGCGCAATCGCGCCCGGGCACAAACGTTTTGGTGGTGGCGGTTGAGCTTTGTTCGCTGGCTTTCAGGCTCGACAAATTGTCAAAAGAAAACATTGTCGCAACCGCGCTCTTTGGTGATGGCGGCGCGGCGTGCGTTTTGCGGGCGGGCGAGGCAAGTGACGGCGGTTTGGCCGAGGTTGAAATGTCGGGCCAGTACACTTGGCCGGCAACGCTCGATATTATGGGCTGGAGTGTTGATGATACCGGCCTCGGCGTGATTTTTGACCGGGCGATTCCGCCGTTCGCTGAAGCCAATATTGCGCCAGCCATTGCGCATATATTGGCGCGAGGCGGGTTGACACTTAACGATATTGACCGCTTTGGCTGCCACCCCGGCGGCGCAAAAGTCATCACCGCATTGGAACGCGCATTGGCGCTTGAGCAAGGCTCGCTTGACCATGAACGCGCTGTCTTGGAGGAATATGGCAATATGTCCGCGCCGACAGCCTTGTTTGTGCTCGAACGTCTGGTCGCCGCGGGTTTGCCGCCGCGTACATTGATGACAGCGATGGGCCCGGGCTTTACGGCGAGCTGTGTGTCGCTCAAAGTGGCGGCATGAATTTTGAGATGATAACGCCCGCCTTTTGGCTTTTGACTTTTGTCACCTTAAGCCGTGTGGGTGAGTTGTTCTTGGCGCAGCGCAACACAACCGCGTTGCTGGTAAAGGGTGCTGTTGAAATTGCGCCGGGGCACTACCCTATGATTGTTGCCCTACACACAGCTTGGCTAGGCGCGCTCTGGTTTTATGGCCTCCCGGCAGAGATCAATCCATTTTGGCTGGCGTGTTTTGTGGTGCTTCAAGCGGGGCGGCTTTGGGTGCTCACAACTCTCGGGAGGCGCTGGACGACGCGCATTCTTGTTGTTCCGGGCGAGACTTTGGTGGCCCGCGGGCCATATCGTTTTATCAGCCATCCGAATTACGCCGTCGTGATCGGTGAGATAGCAGTGTTGCCGCTTTGCTTTGGTTTAACTTGGGTGGCACTTGTGTTTACAGTTCTAAATGCAGCGGTTCTGACAATCCGTATTCGAGCAGAAAACGCAGGGCTGCGGGAGCTGAGAACCAATGGCGTCCAATGAAGCTGCAAAGCCTGATGACACAGTAAAGCTTTCCACCTGGCTTGGCTTTGGCGTGATGTGTGTCGGCATGTTTATGGCCATACTGGATGTGCAGATCGTCGCCACATCACTGCCTAATATCCAGTCTGCCCTCGAAATTGAACCCGATCAGATGAGCTGGGTTCAAACGGCCTACTTGATTGCGGAAGTCATCGCCATCCCGTTGACCGGGCTATTGATGCGTATGCTGACCATGCGTTGGCTGTTTGTCATCGCGATTAGCGTTTTTACAATTGCATCGATCGGATGTGCCGCCTCAAACAGTTTCAGCGCTTTGATCGGCTGGCGCATTATTCAGGGATTGGCCGGTGGCACACTGATACCGGCTGTGTTTGCGGCAGTGTTTTTATTGTTTCCGCTCAAACGTCAGGCCATAGCCACCACATTGGCGGGTGTATTGGCAGTGCTGGCTCCGACCATCGGGCCAGTCATCGGCGGCTGGATTACGGAAACCTATTCATGGCACTGGCTGTTTTTGATCAATGTCGTTCCGGGGTTTGTTGCGGCAATCACTGCGTCGGCGGTGCTGAAACGCGAAACCGCGCATCTATCACTTTTGAAATCTGTTGATTGGGTCTCGCTGGCTTTGCTCGCAATAGCGTTGGCAAGTTTTGAAATTGGTTTGAAGGAAGCGCCGACACGCGGCTGGACATCTGGTTTGATTTTGGGGCTGTTTGGCTTGTCTTTGGCAGCGGCAACCGGTTTTACCAAACGCAGCCTTGCCAATGCCAGCCCTGTCGTTGATTTGCATAATTTTGGTGACCGCCGTTTTGTAATCGGCTGTGTTTTAAGCTTTGTGCTGGGTATTGGTCTCTTTGGCTCGGTCTATCTTATGCCGGTGTTTCTGGCATTTGTGCGCGGCCATAATGCGCTTGAAATTGGCACGATCATGCTTGTTACGGGTGCTGCGCAATTGCTGATGGCACCGGTTGCGGTGGCCTTGGAATTGCGTGTTGATGCCAGATTACTGACAGCATTTGGCTTTGCTTTATTTGCCGTTGGGCTGGCAATGAGCGGGTTCCAAACCCCGCAAACAGACAGCGACGGGATGTTCTGGCCGCAGATCATCCGAGGGCTGGCCATTATGTTTTGCTTGCTTCCACCAACCCGGTTGGCGCTTGGCCATCTTGCGCCAGATAGCGTGCCGGATGCGAGCGGGCTCTTCAATCTGATGCGCAATCTGGGTGGAGCTATTGGTCTCGCCCTCATTGATACCATTATCTATTCGCGTAGTGAAATGCATAGCGGCAAACTTATCGTGCAGTTGCAAGCAGGTGATGCAAGCGCCTCCGCTTTTGTTGGCATTTCAGCAGAGATGATAGCAGCGTTTAAACTCGGCCCGCTCAATGAAGAGATGCAAAGGTTGCTTGAACCGCTGCTTGAGAACGCTGCTTTTACCGCCGCAATCAATGATGCGTGGCTGGTTATTGCTGCACTGACTATTGCGGCATTGCTGTGTGTCCCGTTTGCGCGAGGCAATGCACAAGCGGCACGTGCATAATATGCCTGGTTTCAGATTTTGGACCGATTTATGGTATATTTAAATTTTCTATGCTTTCTAAATTGTATACTTAACACTGTTGAATGAAGCTTTATGCATACCTAAAAATACAAATACAACCATAGATTGCATTATTTTCTAAATACTTGCTCCGCCTTTTACTATTAAGAAAGGAGATATGTCTTACGTTACGTCTCTCTAGGGGCGTTACATGTTGTTTTCACACTCAAAATCCATGGAAAGCTTCTTGAAGCTCGGAATGGCATCTACTGATGAAGTGCTGTCGGGCAAGATCAGAGCTGAACAGATCAGCACGGTGATGAGCTATACGCCATGGATGATGCTTGCCAACGTCATCAATGCAAGCGCTGTGTTTGCAGTATTTTATGACAGCCCCTATCAAATGAGGGCACTTATCTGGGTTGTTTGTGTTTTCGCGATTTCAATTCTCGTTGCGCACCGCTGGTTTAAAGTACGAAAGAAATCCAAACCGAAGTCGATTTCGATCAAAGCCATTAAACATGCTGTTACAAATGCAGCGTTACTGGGAACTGTCTGGGGGGTCTCAGGCCCGCTGCTTTATCCTTATGCCAGTGCTGACGGTAAACTCGTGATTATCTGCGTTTTGGCGGGCATGTTGTGCGGCAGTGGTTTTGCACTTTCTACAGTACCACCAGCTGCCATCACATTTGCCGGTGCTGTTGCAATTGGCACAGTTGTTGCCCTGACCATGACGCCCTCCCTTGCAAGCTTCCTCATATTTTTGATGGCAATCATTTATATTGGCATTATTGCCAACAGCTCGGTCTCGCTGTCACGGCTTCTTACCGCAAGAATGACAGCGGAGGTTACAAGCCAAGAACAACGGGATGTTATCGGGTTGCTACTGAATGATTTTACTGAAAATGCCAGTGATTGGCTTTGGGTTGTTGACCGCAAACTTAAGGTGACACAGGTTTCGGCACGGTTGAGTGCACTCACTGGATTACCGGCAAACCATTACATCGGTAAGCATTTATTACGCGGCGTGCCTGTCATTAACGCAGAAACGATGTCTGATGAAGAGGCCGGCTCATTTCACGACTTGAAACAATGCCTGCGCAAACGAACCCACTTTAAAGATGCTGTTATTCCCGTCATTTTAAATGGTCAAAAACGCTTGTGGTCAGTCTCAGCCAAACCGGTATTGACCGATAGCGGCGACTTTAACGGCTATCGCGGTGTCGGGCGCGATTTAACGGAAGAGTTGGAAGCCAAAGCTCGAAATGCCTATCTTGCCCGGTACGACACGCTGACAGAATTGCCGAACCGTGTTCTTTTCCGGACTGATTTGGAATTGGCACTTGCGCGTCTTCACCGCAGTGGCGAGCAGTTTGCTGTTTTGCTGATTGATCTTGACCACTTTAAAATGGTCAATGACACACAAGGGCATCCTGAAGGTGACTTATTGCTCAAAGGAGTGGCCAAGCGCCTGTTGTCTGCCATCCGTGATGTGGACACTGTGGCCCGGCTCGGAGGTGATGAGTTTGCAATTATTCTTGCGGGTATTGACCGGCCGCATGACGCTGCGCGTTTTGCCGAACGGGTTCGCAATGATTTGGCTTTGCCATTTGAATTGACTGCAAGCGACGCAGTTATTGGTGCAAGTATCGGCATTGCTATCGGCAGTAAAGGCAGCGTTGATGCTGACACCTTGCTGCGCCACGCTGATCTGGCACTTTACCGCGCCAAGAATGACGGCCGCGGCATGTTTCATTTCTTTGAACCTGAAATGGATGCGGAAGCCCGCAAGCGGCATCAACTGGAAGCCGATTTACGGAGCAGTTTAGTTAAAGAAGAATTGGAGCTGTATTTTCAGCCATTGGTGAATATCGATACAAAAGCGGTCAATACATTTGAAGCCTTGATCCGCTGGAACCACCCTAAACTTGGCCGCCTCAACCCTGCAGATTTCATTCCTTTGGCAGAAGAAGTTGGCCTCATCCAAAGTATTGGTGCTTGGGTCATTCAGCAGGCGTGCCGCGAGGCGTTGAACTGGCCGTCGCATATTCGTGTTGCTGTGAACCTGTCTCCTGCCCAATTTCGTTCGCCGAGCCTGTTTACGCAAATCCAAAATGCTCTGGAAGACACCGGTTTGCCAGCAAACAGGCTCGAAATTGAAGTGACGGAATCTCTGTTACTTGACGCATCGACAAATGTGGACGCTATTTTGTCGGCCTTGCGCCATCTTGGGGTCCGGATTTCACTCGACGATTTTGGCACCGGATATTCATCCCTGAGTTACCTCCAAAAATTCAAGTTTGATAAAATTAAAATCGACCGTTCTTTTGTCAACGACATTGACACAGAGCCCGGATCTCAAGCCATAATGGATTGCTTGATCAGGCTTGCGGAAGATTTGCACATGTCTCTCGTTGCCGAAGGTGTTGAAACAGAAGCTCAACTTAAATCGCTAAAAGCGCGTGGATGCCTTGAAATTCAAGGGTTTTTAATTGCGCGGCCCTGCGATGCTGCTTCTCTTGTGCGGTTTTTTGACACCACTGACCCGCAAACAATCATTACGGCAGCTGTTTCTTAAGCACTATCTGATCGGCTCGTGCACCGTCACAAGTTTCGTCCCGTCGGGAAACGTTGCCTCAACCTGCACATCATGGATCATTTCTGCGATCCCCTCCATAACTTGCGCGCGGGTGATGACGTGCGCTCCGGCCTCCATCAGATCGGCAACCGCACGGCCATCGCGCGCGCCTTCAACGACAAAATCACTGATCAAGGCAATGGCTTCGGGATAATTCAGCTTAACCCCTCGCTCAAGTCTGCGGCGCGCAACCATCGCCGCCATGGAAATCAAAAGTTTGTCTTTTTCGCGCGGGGTCAGCTGCATAATATCATCCTATAAACGCCAGACTTTGGGCAAACCGCCAATATTCATTACCTGACGGTTGAGCACTTCCACCGCTGGAATGAGCGCACGCCTCAACGTTAAACCGTCTTTGGCGACAAATCTTGCAACAAGCTTACCTGATTGAAAAGCCGGTAAATGACTGATGCCGAAACTTGCGCCTTCCACAATTGGCATGCCCCGCAAAAGGTCAATAAATTTTCCTGAATCCGGCGCAATCAAAACCAGGCTGGCAAAAGCTGTCATGCCGCCTAGCCGCGCCGGCCCGTCGGTTGTTATGACTGGATTGCGCGAAATTTTGCTTTCTTCGGCATGCACCAAATGCCCGTCAATGCGAATGCGCCAACGGTCTTGCAATAGGGTTTGCGTGACAGTTTCGCCAAAGGCAGCGCGGCCAAGAATTGCCGATTCCAAAATCAGCAGCCGCGACGAAGGCACAATGTCGGCTTCGATAATACGGCGCACAGCAGAGTTTTGAAACAAAATCGCTTCCTGCGGTAACCAACTTAAGCCAGCGCTATCACCAAGCATTAATCGTGCGTTGATTTCAGCATGGCCATGATCAGCCCGATAGATTTTCTCGCAAGCCTGCGTGGTGACGGAAATCGATGTATTGGCTGCCAAGTCAGCACGCCATGAAAACCGGTCGCCGCCGGTTAAGCCGCCCGATACATTGATCAGCACAGCTTCGGCATGGTTTCCATCGTGAACGTCAGGCAGGCGGATTTTGGCTGCGCCGGATTGAAACAAATCGTCCAGCCGTGTGCGACCGCCTTTGAACGAAACTGCAATACGGCCTTCCCCTTCGGCGCGCTGCATTTTGACCGGCGCAATCAAATTCATTCGAAGGCCCGCTCCACATGGATTGGCCAGCGCCAAGGCAAAACGGCGATGATATCAAACCTGATCGAGAGTTTGGCGGCGTCTTTTTGTCGAGACAACCATAAATCAGCACTGTCCATAATACGCTTCTGAGCGGAAGGTGAAACAGCATCCATGGCTTCCGTCAAAGTTTGACGCGCTTTGACCTCAACCATCGCAACCAAATTACCGCGCCGCGCAATTAAATCGATCTCTCCCAAAGGGGAGCGGTAACGTTTGGCAATAATACGCCAGCCTTTCAAGCGCAACGCGAGCGCGGCCAGCGTTTCACCACGATGGCCACGCCGGTTGGCTCTAACGCGTGTTACCTCAACCATTTTTTAGATCCGCAACTTTTAAAACCGTGAGCCGTTTGAACAAATCACCTTTGTTTTGGCCGGTTTGTTTTGCTGCTTCAGCGGCGGCTTTTGAGGCTGGCATTTGAGCAGCCAAATCCTGGAGCAAGGCATCAACTTGAGCGTCACTCCACGCATCTTCAACAGCCTCAGATGGCGGCGCAACGAGCAGCACGATTTCGCCGCGCGGATCGTCCTTTGTATAGCGTGATGCTAGCTCCGCTAGCGGCGCGGTGATCACTTCCTCAAAGGCTTTGGTGAGTTCACGCGCAACCGTGCCAATCCGCGTTGCGCCATACACCTCCACCATTGCTGCCAATGTTGCGCCGGTGCGGGTGGGCGCTTCGAAAAACACCAAGGTTGCCGGAATCTGCGCCAAGATTTTAAGCCGCTGCAGTTTGGGTCCGCCTTTGTGCGGCAAGAAACCCGCAAAGAAAAACGCTTCGGTCGAAAGTCCGGATGCCGCCAAAGCAGCAAGCGGTGCCGAAGCTCCGGGAATGGCAATTACCGGAAAATTTGCCCCGCGCGCCGCTGCCACGAGCCTTTG
>JANMFT010000168.1:0-7786 GCA_031374255.1 Limoniibacter sp.
CCCAGCCTGTCAGCGGCGCGGGCATAGCCCCACGCAACAGCATCATGGCGGGCAACACCGGCGGATTTTTGCATCAAGCCGCCATAGATCGGGAAGCGGGCGGTTTGGCTCATATCAATACCGGGCAAGGTCTTGGCAACATCGGCGCGGGAATACAAATCCGCATCCAATCCGTTCAAACGCATGGCATTGCCGCGCCGCGCAAACTGGTCAAGTTGGGCCGGGTGGTGCGCAATGTTCAACACACCGCGCTGCGAGAACATGACGTTGTAGTTGAGCTCTTGGCTAAGGCCCTCCCACATGTCCATGCATAACTCATAGAAATGCTGGTTTTCGGGCAGCAAATAATTGGAACGGATGGCTTGCGTGTTGCGGCCTGCATTGCCTTGGCCAAGGACGCCTTTTTCAACAACCGCAACGTTGCGAATGCCAAATTCCTTGGCAAGATAATAGGCAGTTGAAAGGCCATGGCCGCCGCCGCCAATGATGATTACGTCATAATTGGCCTTCGGCTCAGGTTTGCGCCAAGCTTCTTTCCAATCTTTATTGCCATTAAAGGCGTTTTTGAGAAGCTGCCACGCAGAATATTCGGCCATACGGTTCACTTAAAATGTCTTATTTGCATTTATCTCTGACACGATGCGGCGCTGCCATCAATTGCACTAAACGATCTTGAGCCACGCATTTTGACGCAAAGCATTGCGTTTGCCACCCGCACCGCCTTACAAAACGACTCATGATCACAGCTTTTTCAAAACTGCGCCGAAATTTACCAATTCTGCTGGCATTGTTGTTCGTCGTTTTTGTGTTTCCAAACGTTGCATTCTCGCAGTCTCCCGCCGCTAAAACCGAAGAGATCGAAGCTGTCCTCGAAATCAACACCCGGCTTGCGGAACTCAAGAAGATTGCTGAGAGCGTTGAGAAAAATCTGCAAAACGATGACGCTTTGCTAGAAGCGCGGATTGCCACTGAGCAAACCTCGCGCGCATTGATTGACGCCTCTGTGCGTTTCCGCCCGATTATGAAGGATATCACTGCAAGGCTGGAGACATTTAAAGCCGCCACAGCCGAAGGGGCAACACCTGCGCCGGATATTGTAGCGGGCATTAAACTCCTTAATGAGCGCAAGTCAGCCATCAATGGCGCATTGGCAAAGGCCGAAGACGGCACATTGGAAGCCTCATCCTTGGTTGAACGTATCGGCGTTGCGCGGCGGGATTTGTTCGCGTCGCAACTGTCCCAGCGTGTCGATTTGATAAATGTGTTCAATGCCCAGACAGCCAGCGAAGTTGGTGCGGAGGGTCGTGATTTGAGCCGCCGCGTTTCGTCGTGGTTTACTTTTATGCTGCGCTTTAAGTGGAACAGCCTGCTTTATGCGACCGGTTTAGCTTTGGTGGCGGCTCTGGCGTTTTTGCGGCTCGGCAACGTTTGGTCACGGCCTTTCGCGCGCAATACTGCACCGGATTATAAACCCGGGTATCTGACGCGGATCGTTTCTGCCCTTGTAGCCACTTTGGTTCCAGCAACCGCGCTCGCGGTATTTTTAGGTACAGTCTATTATTTGATGGATTGGTATGCGCTTTTGCGCCCTGATATTTCTGAAATGCTTGCGTCTTTGATGCGATTCATTTGGCAAGTGTTTTTCGTTTACCGGCTGGCGCTGGCGATCTTGCAACCCTCACGCGAACCGTGGCGCTTGCTCAGCGTAACCGACCGTATAGCCAAAAGGCTTCTTATTTTAGCTACTTGTCTGGCGGTTATTACCAGCGTTGATACCCTCCTCAATTCATTTTCCAGCACTTTGTCGTCACCGTTTTCACTTACCGTTGCGCGAAGTTTTGTGTTTGCCATTTTGATTGGTCTGCTGCTGCTTTCGATTGCAGTTTTGAAGCCCTTCACGAACGAGGATGGATCTTCAAGACCTTGGCCCTCATTCCCGCGGTTCATGATTGTGGCAGCTGGCCTTGCGCCCGTTGCGGCAGCTCTGTTCGGCTTTGTTGGTTTGGCGCGTTTTGTTACCCAGCAAATTGCGGTTACCGGAGCAATTGCAGCGACAATGGTAGTCGGCTTTTTGTGCGCGCAGGCTTTAGCTGATGAAGATGCGTTGAAATCCTCCTCAATTGGACAGGCATTGCATAACAGGTTCGGTCTGACAGACCGGCAGCTTGACCTGACGGCTATGCTGGCGAGTCTATTAACCTATGGTGCTGTGCTGTTTGCAGGTTTACCCCTGATTTTGTTGCAATGGGGCTTTAAGTGGGGCGATCTTCTGTTTGCTGCGCGCAGCTTTTTGACCGAACTTAAAATCGGTTCGGTGACTATATCCATCACTGCAATTGCGATTGGCATTCTGGTATTTTTCGCGGGCTATTATTTGTCGGGCCGGTTTGAAAAATGGCTGGATAAGACAGTGTTATCGCGCGCGCGTATGGATAAAGGCGCCCGCACTTCGATCCGCACGGCTGTGGGCTATTTGGGGATTGCGCTCGCCGCATTGATTGGCATCTCTGTTGCCGGTGTGCAGCTTTCGAGCCTTGCATTGGTTGCCGGTGCGCTTTCGGTTGGTATCGGTTTTGGTTTGCAAAATATCGTTTCCAACTTTGTGTCGGGCTTGATTTTGCTGGCGGAGCGTCCTTTCAAAGAAGGTGATTGGATTGAAGCCGGAGCGGTTAACGGCATTGTCAAAAAGGTTTCAGTGCGCGCCACAGAAATTGAGACGTTTCAAAGGCAATCAGTGATTTTGCCGAACTCCAGCCTGATCAATGCGGCGGTGGGCAACTGGACACACCGCAATACGCTGGCGCGGCTTGATGTGCCGGTTGTGGTCAGTTACGGCGCAGACGTGGTGAAGGTGCAAAATATTTTGCGCTCAATTGCAGCGGCGCATCCGAAGATTATGAAAACACCTGAGCCTTTTGTTTTGTTCAAAGGCTTTGGTGCGGAGCGACTTGAATTTGAACTGCGTTTTTTCATCGGCGATCTCTTTGAGCAGGCAGTTATTGGAACTGAAGTCCGCTTTGAAATCGTCAAGCGTTTCCGTGAAGACGGTGTTGATCTGCCATATCAACAACATGATGCAATGCATTCGATCTTCGCGGATGACCCTGATATTGGCGCGATGCAAAGCGCCGTTGCACCCCTCATGGAAGAGACACCGGTGATTATTCGCAAACCTGCAAAAGGCTGAATGCGTCGTTCAGCCAGCATTCACAGTGATTTGCTAAAACGCTCGACGTTGAGGGTAGAACCCTTTACGCAGCCGGTTTGAAACGCCGGTGACAACAGGAGATGAATATGAAAACCAAACTTGCCGCCGCAATTGCCGCCTTGATGCTGGTGTCTGCAAGCGCACAGGCAGCGACATTGGTCAATAAAGGCGCCGACCCTGTGACGATTGTTGTTACAGAAGACGGCCAGAAAAACGAAGTGACAGCCGCTGCAGCTGAAACTGTTGAGTTTTGTTTGGCCGGATGTTTTGTGACTTTCCCAAACGGCGACCGTCAGGCTTTGACCGGCAGTGAGGCTGTTGAAATCAACGGTGAAACGGTTCTTGTTCAGTAATTGAATAATTCTGGCAAGGTTTGATTAAGGTAAATTTCAACGGGCGGGCCGCAAAAGCCCGCCCGTTCTACATTTTGTGAATTTTTTATGCATATAGATTTCCCAAAGCGGGACGTTCCGCTGGCGGAAGCATGATGGACATTAACGCAGATACGCGGATTTTCCCTCTGGCAGTTGATCTTGACGGCACATTGATTGCCGGGGATTTGTTGTGGGAAACGCTGTTTGCGTTGATTAAAAAATATCCACTTTGTTTATTTCTCATTCCAATTTGGTTGCTGCGCGGCGGTAAAGCGCATTTGAAAAACGAAATTGCGCGGCGGATTTCAATTCAACCTGAGTTGCTGCCCTACAATTCTGAATTTTTGGCTTATCTCAAAGAGCAAAAAGCATCAGGCCGGATATTAGTTTTAGCCACCGCCTCTTCACGGGTTTATGCCGAGGCAATCTCTGCTCATTTGGGCCTGTTTGACCATGTAATTGCATCGAGCGAGACGGAAAATTTGCGTTCAAAAACCAAACGCGACAGGCTGGTTGCGCTTTATGGTGAAGCCGGGTTTGATTATGCGGGTAACAGCCGGGATGATATTGCCGTGTTTGATGCAGCCCGCCAGAGCATAGTTGTTGCCCCGGACAAAGCTGCAAGGGAATGGCAAAGGCAGCACGGCGGGCAGGTTTTTGAAACCACGCCATTCCGCTTCAAAACAATAATCAAAATGCTGCGCTGCCACCAGTGGCTCAAAAACGTGCTGATTGCCGTGCCACTGATTCTGGCACATGATTTTTTCGATTTGCGCCAACTTTTTGCGGTTGCACTGGCTATGATCGCATTTAGCGCGACAGCCTCTGCAATCTATATTTTGAATGATCTCTTCGACCTTGAGGCTGATCGGGCGCATTATAAAAAGAAGAACCGGCCTTTTGCAGCAGGTTTGATCAGCGTGCCAACCGGCCTCGTATGCATGGCCGTTTTGCTGGGCATTGCAGCTTTCACCTGTTTGTTTTTGCCTCCGTTATTTGCAGTCGTGATGGTGGTTTATTTGATTGCCACAACAGCTTATTCGATTGCTGTTAAACGCATGTTACTGATCGATATTTTGATGCTCGCCGGGCTTTATACAATGCGGCTGATAGCGGGCGCGACAGCAACTGGAACTGAGGCTTCATTCTGGCTTCTTGCGTTTTCAGGTTTTTTCTTTTTGTCGCTCGCTCTGGTCAAGCGCTATGTTGAGCTTGCCAATACTGACGCGCCGGTAGGCGAGCGTGTTGCGGGCAGGGGATACCGGCCTGAGGATTTGCCGATGGTTATGCAGGCAGGTGTTTCCTCTGCCTTTGCTGCAACTTTGGTTTTGGCGCTGTATATCGACTCTGTGGCAGTTCGCGAACTCTATCATGAACCGATGATGATCTGGCCGCTTGTGCCAGTGGTGCTTTATATCAATTTGCGGCTCTGGGTGCTGGCGGCGCGCGGTCAAATGGATGAAGACCCCGTGGTATTTATCATCCAAGATTGGCGCAGCCAAATTATGGTTGGTATGAGTTTTTTGTTGCTCTCCATTGCCGCTTATTTCTGAAATGAATGTGCCAATTTCAAGCTTTGGGCGTGTTGACAGCTTTATCAACCGTGCAGCGGTTTCGCCTTATGAAGCGATAGCTCATTTCAAGGCCAGCAACACGGTAGCCGGACAGTTTTTGCCTTTCGGCAATGGCCGTTCTTACGGGGACAGTTGCCTGACAAGAAGCGGCCTGCACATTGATATGCGGGGCATGAACCTCGTCATTTCACTGAATGTTGAGACCGGTGTTTTGACCGCGGAGCCGGGCGTAATTTTGGGCGATCTCATTGCGCAATTGCGCGGCACCGGTTGGTTTCCACCGGTTGTTCCGGGCACCCAATTTGTGACACTTGGCGGCGCGCTCGCCAATGATATTCACGGCAAAAACCACCACGGCAAGGGAACGTTCGGCAACCATGTATTGTCGTTTATACTGGCGCGGTCTGATGGCAGCCTGATCAAGTGCAGCCAGACAGAGAACGCCGATTTATTTGCAGCAACAATTGGCGGTATGGGGCTGACAGGCATTGTGACTGAGCTTACGATTCAGCTAGCCAAAGTCAGCGCACATGCGGTGCGGCAACGCACGATTCCGTTTGGTTCGCTTGATGGCTATTTTGATTTAATCGAGACAACCAGTGACAACCACGAATACGCGGTTGCTTGGATTGACCAATTGGCAACGGGCAAAAACTTCGGGCGCGGGTTGATGCTGCTTGGTGATCATGCAGGCGACGAGTTGCCAGCGAAGAATGGCCTTAAGTTTGGCGTGCCGTTTCAACCGCCTGTAAACGTTCTGAATGGCCTCTCATTAAAACTGTTTAATTCGGCTTACAACTGGGCAGGGCACCTCAAATCCGGCACACAAACTGTCAGCGCGCAATCGTTTTTCTTCCCGCTTGATGCTGTTAAAAACTGGAATCGGCTTTATGGCCCGCGCGGGCTTTACCAGCATCAAAGCGTTATTCCGCTTGGTGCATCACGCGAGATCATTCCCGCTATGCTGCGCGCAACACATGATGCAAGCGAGGCGTCGTTTCTCACAGTGCTTAAAAAATTTGGCGATGTGAAGTCGCCGGGGCTGCTGTCTTTCCCGCGTTTGGGCCATACACTCACATTGGATTTTCCTAATCGCGGTTCGCGAACATTGACGCTGCTTAACAAGCTTGACGATTTGGTTTTAGCAGGCGGCGCAGCAGTAAACCCCTATAAAGATGCGCGGATGAGCTCCGCGATGTTTAAGGCCTCGTTTGCCAATTGGCAGGCGCTCGAGCATTTGCGTGATCCGGCAATAGTGTCCGATTTCTGGACAAGAACAGCGTTAACACATTGATTTTTAACAGCTTATATAAAATTTTAGTGGTTTTTGCAAGAAATTCTTGATGCTTGTTAAGTAATGGGTGACCTTGAAACACAGGCGCTCCACGATGAAATTCATCCCGTTTATTTTGTTCACTGTGCTAACCAATGCGGCGGCGCAGCTGATGCTGAAACAAGGTATGACCAACCTTTCGCCAATTACGCTTGGGCCGCTATCGTTTGCCGGTGACACGCTTATCGGCAAGCTTGGCATGACGTTGCTCAACCCATGGGTAATGGCAGGATTGATTGTGTTTGTGGTCTCGATGGCATCGCATTTGTTTGTGCTGTCGAAAGTTGAAATTTCCTTTGCCTACCCGTTTTTGAGCCTTGCCTATATCGTCGTCGCTGTTGCTGCATGGACATGGTTTGGTGAAGATCTCAACCAATACCGCGTCGCAGGCATTGCGCTGATTTGCATTGGCACTGTGCTCATCGCGCAAGGCGGCGATGGCAAAGCCGCTGTGACAAACAAACCCCAAACACTGACCCAATTAAGCGAGGCAACTAAGCCATGAAGCATATTATTTTTGGTGGCGATGGATTCGTCGGCCGTCATCTTGCACGCGATTTGGTCGCGCGCGGTGAAGAAGTGGTTGTGGCTGATATTATTAAATCAACGCTGCCGCATTATTCGGCAGCAAAGCACGTTTTATGTGATGTGACGGATGCTTCGAGCGTTGCCGCAGTGCCAATCAAAGCCGATGATGTGGTTTATAATCTGGCCGCTAAAATGCTGTCTCCCTTACAAAAGCGCGCAGATCGTTATGCATTTTTTTGGCCGGTCAACGCTTATGGTGCCGGCAATATTATGGCTGCAACCGCCAAAGTTGGGGCCAAAAAACTGGTGCAATTTACGACTGATATGGTCTATGGCCACACAGTTGTTTCGCCGCAATATGAAACCCACCCGATTGCGCCTTTGGGTGAATATGGCGCGTCAAAAGTAGCCGCTGAGTTTTACGCCGCAGAGTGGCGCAAGCGCGGAATGACGGTGTCGATTTTCCGCCCGAGGCTAATCATCGGGCCCGGCCGCTTGGGCATTCTATCAAAGCTGTTTAAGCTGGTGGATTTGCATTTGCCGGTGCCTATGATCGGTTCAGGCAAAGCGCCATACCAGTTTATTTCAGTCTATGATTGCGCTGAAGCTGCCCGTCTTGCCGGTATGCAAGGCTGCCCGAATGGTGAGTTTAATTTGGGTTCGAAAAACCCGCCAAGCGTGCGTGAATTGCTGGGCGGCTTGATCAGGAACGCTGGTTCAAAATCCATTCTGGTTCCAACTCCCGGGTTTGCCATCAAAGCAACTTTGG
>JANMFT010000242.1:0-4567 GCA_031374255.1 Limoniibacter sp.
TAAGGTGCGCCATAACGCTTCTGCATCATTGACTTAAACGGCAAAGTGCTGAGAACAACACCTGTTTTGCCTTTCACCAGTTGCAAAACTTCAGGTTCAAAGCTGATGGCTTTAACCGCTTGGTCAAGGCCAAGCTTGCTCAAAACCTTATTGGCATTGGGTGACAGTTGAATGCCTGCACCAGTATCTTCTAGAGTGTTAGCCCGCTCAAAAACTTTTACCTTATGACCGTTTTTTGAAAGTGCCAGCGCCGCTGTAAGCCCGGCAATGCCACCGCCTGCAATTGCAATATTCAACTTCAAGCAGCCAAAGCCTCAACCAGACACCCAGACGGGTTGGTATCCATCGCTGCCCGCGCGTTGTTGAACTTGTAAAGCGTCGAGCAGTAGGGGCAGACAACTTCCGTGTCTGCGCCCATGTCCAAAAAAACATGCGGATGGTCAAACGGCGGATTGGCCCCAATGCACATGAATTCCTTGACGCCGATCTCAATCATCTTGTGGCCAGCGGTGTTATGAAAATGCGGAATGGTTGAATGTGCCATGGTCTGCCTGCAAAATTAAATCGCGCAAAACAGCTTTGCGTTAAGGCCAAGTTTTTTTCAATGCTTCATAATGTTGCTGTCATCTTGCCGTTGCAATTTGCACATAATCGCCGCAGCTTAAGTGCATATCGTTAGAAAGTCCGCGTTCCCGTGTTTAATCCACAACTCTCATCCGACCCGATTGTGCTGCGCCATTCACCGGCGCGGTTCGTCAACCGCGAATATTCGTGGCTACAATTTAATTGGCGGGTTATGGAGGAATCGCGCAATCCGAACCATCCGCCACTGGAGCGCTTGCGGTTCCTATCCATCTCCGCGGCAAACCTTGACGAATTTTTCATGGTGCGCATGGCCGGTCTAACAGGCCAAGAACGTGAAGGCGTAGTCACGCGCAGCCAGGATGGCCTTACACCCGGTGAGCAATTGGATGGTTTGATCGAACAAACCGACCGTCTGCAACAAAGCCAGCATGAGTGCTACGACGCGCTGGTTGCTGAACTCGCGCAGGACCACGTTAAGCTTCTCGCCCTCAATCAACTGACACCTGACGAAAAAAAATGGCTCGAGCAAGAGTTTTATGATTCGATTTTTCCGGTTTTAACACCGCTTTCGATAGATCCTGCCCATCCGTTCCCGTTCATTCCCAACCTTGGCCTGTCTATTGCTGCGCAGCTCAAACCCAAGGGCGATGGCGAGGTGATGACAGCGCTGCTTCGCATACCGTTGCTGGCGATTCCGCGCTTTTTGGAATTGCCACGCGCAGGTGGGCGTGAGCACCGCTTTGTGCTGCTCGATGAAGTGATCATTGCCAATTTGCCGAACCTGTTTCCGGGATTTGATGTGCTCGCTTCCGGCACATTCCGCGTTATCCGTGATAGCGATATTGAGGTGGAGGAAGAAGCCGAAGATCTGGTGCGGCTGTTTGAAACCGCGCTGAAACGCCGTCGTCGCGGCCTTGTAATCCGCGTCGAGTTTGACGACCAGATGCCGCAGGACATGCGGGATTTTGTAGCGCTGGAGCTTGGTGTGCCGTCCGCAGGTATCACGCTTCTGACCGCACCTCTGGCTCTCGCAACGATTTCGGCCATTTGCTCGGTTCCAAGAGATGATTTAAAATTTCGCCCTTACGTGGCGCGGTTCCCTGAACGCATCCGCGATAATGGCGGTGATTGTTTTGCCGCTATCCGTGAAAAAGATATGGTTGTGCACCATCCTTATGAATCGTTCGACGTTGTGGTGCAATTCCTGCGTCAAGCCGCAGCCGACCCCAACGTGGTGGCCATCAAGCAAACACTCTACCGCACGTCAAACGATAGCCCGATTGTGCGGGCGCTGATGGATGCCGCAGAAGCGGGTAAATCGGTAACTGCCTTGGTGGAACTTAAAGCCCGTTTTGATGAGGAGGCCAACATCCGCTGGGCGCGCGATTTGGAGCGTGCCGGTGTGCAAGTGGTGTTCGGTTTTATCGAGATGAAAACCCATGCCAAAATTTCGCTCGTAGTGCGCCGTGAAGAGGGTGCAATGCGCACTTACGCGCATTTAGGTACTGGCAACTATCACCCTATCACCGCGCGCATTTACACCGATTTGTCTTATTTCACTTGCAATCCGGTAATTGCGCGTGATGCTGCGCATATTTTTAATTTCATCACCGGCTATGCCAAGCCGCCTGAACAAATGAAAATTGCAGTGTCGCCAGTCAGCCTGCGTAAACGGATATTAAGCCACATCAAGTCCGAAATCGAACATGCCAAGGCCGGCAAACCCGCCCGTATTTGGATGAAGATGAATTCGCTTGTCGATGCTGCCATTATCGATGCGCTTTACGACGCCAGCAATGCAGGTGTGGAAATCGATCTCATTGTGCGCGGCATTTGTTGCCTCCGCCCCGGTGTGCCGAATTTATCTGAAAATATCCGCGTCCGCTCTATCATCGGGCGGTTCTTGGAGCACAGCCGTCTATACTGCTTCGGCAACGGGCACGATCTGCCATCATCCCATGCACTGGTTTACATTAGTTCGGCCGATATGATGCAGCGCAATTTGGACCGCCGCGTTGAAGTGCTGGTGCCGCTCACCAATAAGACTGTGCACCAGCAGGCGCTCGATCAAATCATGTTGGCGTCACTTATGGACAACCAGCAAAGCTATGAAGTATTGCCAGACGGCACGTCGCAGCGCATTCAACTCGCGCCAGACGAGGAACCTTTTAATGCGCAAGACTACTTCATGCACAACCCGTCACTATCCGGTCGCGGCGGCGCACTTAAATCATCCTCGCCGCAGCGCATTAAATTGCGGGCGCGTCAAAACAAAGATCCTATTAAGCAACACGCCTGAAGCAGCACATGGCGCTTGAAGCCCAAGGCCGCCTCAAGGGGAGGCACCCCGTTGCCATAATCGACATCGGGTCAAACTCCGTGCGCCTTGTTATTTATGAGGGCGTTGTCCGTTCGCCGTCGATCCTGTTCAACGAGAAAGTCATGGCGGGTTTGGGTCGTGGCTTGGCCAAAACCGGCAGGCTTGATCAGGCTGCGATGACACTGACCGTTAATGCGCTGCGCCGTTTTCGTGGGCTGGCAGATCAGGCCGGCGCCGCCGATATTCACGTGATTGCCACCGCTGCTGCGCGCGAAGCCAGCAACGGGCCGGAGTTTATTGCCGAAGCCAGCAACGCCGTTGGCGCGCCGATCCGCATATTGTCAGGCCGTGAGGAAGCCTATTACGCCGCGATGGGCGTTGTCTCAGGGTTTCACGGCGCAGATGGAATTGTGGCCGATATGGGCGGCGGTTCGCTGGAATTGGTCGAGGTCAAAGATCATGTAATCGGCGAAGGCATCACGCTTCCGCTCGGCGGATTGCGCCTTTCGGAAGACGCTGAAAACAACCTCATCAACGCCCGCAAAATTGCCAAACGCGAAATCGCCCGCGGCACTTTTTTAAGTGTCGGGGCAGGGCGTGCACTCTATGCCGTCGGCGGCACGTGGCGCAATTTGGGCCAGCTCCATATGCTGGCGACCGACTACCCGATTTCCATCATGCATGAATATCAGGTTGACGCAGCTGGGTTTCGTGAGTTTTTGAATGAAGTAGGCTCTCCCCGCATCGACAAAATCAAAGGCTATGGTTCACTCGGCAAAAGCCGCCGCGCTCTGGTGCCGTATGGCGCTGTCGTGCTGTCAGAGTTGATCGACCGTATCAAGCCTGCCCGGGTTTCCATTTCGGCCTATGGCGTGCGCGAAGGTTATCTCTACGGCTTGCTCAATGAGGCTGACCGCGTTGCTGACCCGCTATTGATCGCTGCCGATGAATTTGCCGTTTTGCGCGCGCGTTCGCCGCGCCACGCCCGGGAACTCGCCGAATGGACTGGCGGTGCTTTTGCTGCGCTCGGCATTGATGAAACTGCTGACGAAGCCCGTTGGCGCAAAGCCGCTTGCCTGATGGCCGATGTCGCATGGCGCTCCCACCCCGATTATCGCGGACTGCAAGCCTTTAACTTGATTTCGCATGGCGCATTTGTCGGTATTGACCATGCCGGCCGCGCCTACATCGCGCTTGCCAATTATTACCGTTATGAGGGCGACGCCCATCCAGAAACCGCACCCGGCATTCAAAAACTCATGACTGACCGCATTCAGTTTCGCGCCCATGCCTTGGGCTTGCTGATGCGGGTGATTTATCTTTTGTCAGCATCCATGCCGGGCATGATCCCGGATATTGAGGCTGAAAAATTATCGGACACCGAGATGCGCCTGTCGCTACCGCCCCGCGCCGCCGGTATGGTGGCAGATAAGTTTTTGGATCGCTTGGGGCATTTGGGAAGGTTTACCGGGAAGAAAATTACGGTGTTTGTCAGGCCGCACTGATCCTTTTTCCCGCCGCACCAAATTTTCATCCTTCATGGTGAGGAGGCTCGGAGAGCCGTCTCGAACCACGAAGGCAGCACAATTCTCACACGAAGGCTGCACAAAATTCAAATCATAGTCACCCCCGCCTCTTTCTTGTGCGGGGGCCTAGACTTTC
>JANMFT010000268.1:0-3067 GCA_031374255.1 Limoniibacter sp.
AACCGCCCTGCTTTAAAGATGCCATTCAGGCTCCCTTGGCACTGGCTTGGCATTGTGCCGTTCGCAATATTCGTGACTTTGTTTTTGATAATGCCGACCATGCGTATTGTGTTCGGTGCATTCCAAACCGCCGATGGCGGCTTTACGTTCCAAAACATTATAGACCTCAACACAGCCTCTATCCGCAGCGCCTATTGGATATCGATCAAACTTTCAATTTATTCGGCTTTGCTCGGCTGCCTAATCGGGTTTGCGATGGCAGCGGCGATTGTGTTTGGCAAACTTCCTAAGGCCATTCGCGGGCCGCTCCTCACATTTTCAGGCGTTGCCTCCAACTTTGCCGGTGTGCCGCTGGCCTTTGCATTTATCGCCACGCTCGGCCCTGCGGGATTGATAACGCTATGGCTCCGCAATGATTTTGACATCAACCTTCGCGCGCTTGGCTTTAACCTGCTGTCGTTTAACGGTCTTGTGATCACTTATTTATTTTTCCAAATCCCGCTGATGATATTGATTATTACGCCAGCTTTGGATGGCCTCAAAAGCGAATGGCGCGAAGCCGCCGAAGTGCTCGGTGCAACGGGCGCCCAATATTGGCGCATGGTGGCACTGCCAATTTTGTTTCCGGCGCTGCTTGGTACGTTTGCATTGCTGTTTGCGAACTCATTTGGCGCGGTTGCCACCGCCTATGCGCTCACCGGTCCTCAACTCAACATTGTGCCGATTAAACTGTTTGCGCAAATCCGCGGTGATGTTTTGGGCAACCCGAATTTGGGATACGCGCTCGCCTTTGGCATGATCGTCATCACCGGCATTGCCAATGTGATTTATATTGTGCTCCGCGCGCGGTCTGAGCGGTGGCTAAAGTGACCAGATTTTTGCCATCCAAATTTTGGGCTTGGGGCGCAATTATCATCGGCATGGCATTCTTTGCCTTGCCACTAATCGGCATGACTGAGTTCTCGCTCAAAATGCGGCGCGGCGTTTATTCGCTGGATGCTTATGGCAAAGTGCTGGGCGACGAGGCATTTCAACAGACGTTCACCTACTCCATCGGGCTGGCACTTGCGACCATTGTGTTTGGCGTTTTGCTGGTGGTGCCAACCGCATTTTGGGTGCGGCTGAAACTTCCGGCGGCGCGGCCATGGGTAGAGTTTATCACTTTGCTGCCGCTGGTTATTCCGGCCATTGTGATCGTGTTTGGCTATTTGCGACTGTATAATACATCCAGCTGGCTGCCGCTGACAGGCTCCAATTTCGGCACCGATATTTTGCTCACCATGGGTTATTCCACGCTGGCGCTGCCTTATATGTACCGCTCGGTGGATACTGGCCTGCGCACAATTGATGTTGGCACTTTGACAGAAGCCGCACAGAGTTTAGGGGCGGGCTGGACAACGATTTTAACGCGCATCATTTTACCGAATACTCTCGTTGCGGTTTTGTCCGGCGCGTTTCTAACCTTCGCGATTGTCATCGGTGAATTCACCATGGCGGCGCTTTTGAACCGGCCGGCATTTGGCCCCTATATGCAAATTCTCGGTGCAAACCGTGCTTATGAACCGCCCGCTTTGGCGCTGATTGCATTCGCCATCACATGGGCCTGTATGGGGCTGATCCAAGTGGTGACGCGGTTTTCCAAACATGAAATGGCAAAAGTCTAATGGCCTTCCTTGAACTCAACCATTTGGAAAAATCCTTCGGCCCAACGCGTGTGGTGAAGGATTTTAATCTGGCAATTGAGAAGGGCGAATTCGTTTCGCTGCTTGGGCCATCCGGCTGCGGTAAAACCACGGTTCTGCGCATGGTGGCAGGGTTTGAAACACCAACCCAAGGCGCAATCACAGTTGACGGGCAAGACATAACTTCAGTGCGCACCAATCAACGCAAAGTCGGTATGGTGTTTCAGGCCTATGCCCTGTTTCCGAATTTGACCGTTGCGCAAAATGTTGGTTTCGGACTGAAAATCGCAGGCGTGAGCAAAGCTGAATCCGATGCCCGTGTGAACGAAATGCTGAAGCTGATCGGCTTGCCGGATTTAGGGGCACGCTTTCCGTTTCAGCTTTCCGGCGGGCAGCAGCAGCGTGTTGCTCTGGCGCGGGCTCTTGCCCCAAAACCGCGCGTGCTTTTGCTGGATGAACCGCTTTCCGCGCTCGATGCGAAAATCCGCGTCTCGCTGCGTTCAGAAATCCGCGATATCCAAAAATCGCTTGGTATCACCACAATTTTTGTGACCCACGACCAAGAAGAAGCATTGTCCATGTCTGACCGGATCGTTGTGATGAATGGCGGCATGGCGGAGCAAACCGGTACGCCTTTTGAGGTTTACAATAAGCCATCGACGAAATTCGTGGCGCAATTTGTCGGCACGCTAAGTGTGGTTCCGGCAATGGTGACCGATGCTGCCAAAGGCGCGGTAAGTGTGAATGGCGGTGACATATCGGGGCTTACTCTGCCTTCCAGCGCTGCTAAAAACACAAACGTGTCGCTCGCTTTGCGTCCCGAAAGTGTCCGCCGCGACAAGCGCCAAGGCGATGCGACGCTCAACGGCAAAGTCAAATCCGTGGATTTTTTAGGCTCCGTCATGCGCACCAAAGTTGAGGCCGCTGGGGCCGTGATTGCGTTTGATGCCTTTAACGACCCGTCGCTGCCGCCACCGCAACGAGGCGATAAAATGGTCATTCATTTTGCTCCGGAAAGCGTGCTAGTGCTCGATGCATGAAGACTAAAAGTCTAACATCAGAAGACCGTATCCGCGGTTTGCCGTGCTGGCATGGACGGCTCTCAATTGAGCCGATGACCGGCGGTATTTCCAACGAAAGCTGGAAAGTCACTGACTCGCGTGGACGTCACGTTGTCCGCTTCGGGCATGATTATCCGTTTCACCATGTCAGCCGCGCGCGTGAGGTTATGGTGGCGCGTGCTGCACACGCCGCAGGGTTTTCACCGACGGTTGAACATGCCGAACCGGGCGTGATGGTGTCGGCGTTTCTTGACGCCAAAACCTATGATGCTGCAGATGTTCGCGGCAATGCCGACCGGATTTTGCTGCTGCTCAAACAGTTTC
>JANMFT010000282.1:0-4647 GCA_031374255.1 Limoniibacter sp.
GGGGCTGGTGGTTCAGCTGCTTTTTTGATCAGCGCCGCCAATTTATCCCGCGCATCAGCGCGGTTGCGCTCCTGGGAACGAAACCGTTTGGCCTCAATCAGCAGCGTGCCATCGTGCCCGATGCGATTGGCGCATTGCTTATACAGGGCGGATTTCACAAACTCCCCCAGCCCCTGCGCGCGATACAAGTAAAATCGCAGCTGAACCGCTGTTGCTACCTTATTGACATTCTGCCCGCCTGGGCCGGAAGCCAGCACAAAGCGCTCCTCAATCTCATCTTCATAGATGGTGAGCCGTTCAGTGATTTGCTGCCAGATTTTGCCGGTTTGCATCGCCCCTCTTGCAATATTCAAACCTATAAAAAAAGCCCCGGTTTTGGCCGGGGCTTTTTGTTCAACTCGATCAAATCTATTCTGCAGCCATGGCCAGCATAGGCGATGCGTCGCGCACATTGCCGTCCACGTGATTTTCAAACTTGACGAAATTATTCTGGAACATCGCAACCACTTTACGCGCTTGGGCGTCGTAAGCAGCTTTGTCGGTCCAGGTCTCGCGCGGGTTGAGAATCACGGTCGGCACATTTTTCACGGCAACCGGCACGCGGAAGCCGAAATGCGGGTCGGTGCGGAACTCAGCATTGAGGAGCGAGCCATCCAGTGCTGCTGCCAATAAAGCGCGTGTCGCTTTGATCGGCATACGGCTGCCCGTGCCATAAGCGCCGCCGGTCCAGCCGGTGTTGACCAGCCAGCAATCCACATCGTGTTTGGCGATGAGTTCACGCAATAAATTGCCATATTCAGACGGGTGGCGCGGCATGAAGGGTGCGCCAAAACAGGTGGAGAACGTGGCTTCCGGCTCGGTGACGCCTTTTTCGGTGCCTGCCACTTTGGCGGTGTAGCCCGACAGAAAGTGATACATCGCTTGCGCCGGTGTGAGTTTGGCAATCGGCGGCAACACCCCAAACGCATCTGCGGTCAGCATGATGATGTTTTTCGGATTGGGTGCTTTGCCGGTGGCAGATGCATTGGGGATGAAATCCAGCGGGTAAGCGCAGCGTGTGTTTTCAGCGAGCGAACCATCGTTGAAATCCGGCACGCGGTTTTCGTCGAGCACGACGTTTTCAAGCACCGTGCCAAAACGGCGTGTGGTTGCGAAAATTTCAGGCTCAGCTTCTTCAGACAGCCTAATGGTTTTGGCGTAGCAGCCGCCTTCAAAGTTAAAAATACCGTTTTTACCCCAGCCATGCTCATCATCGCCAATCAAAGTGCGGGTCGGGTCTGCCGACAAAGTGGTTTTGCCGGTGCCGGAAAGGCCGAAGAAGACGGCGGTATCACCACTTTTGCCGACATTGGCCGAGCAATGCATCGGCATCACGCCTTTGGCAGGCAGCAGATAATTCAGCATCGTGAACACGCTTTTTTTCATTTCGCCGGCATAAGATGTGCCGCCGATGAGGATGATGCGTTTTTCCAAATTGCAGGCAATCACGGTTTCAGAGCGGCAGCCATGGCGCGCCGGATTGGCTTTGAACGACGGCAGATCGATGATTGTCATTTCTGGAACGTAAGTCGCCAGTGTATCCCGGTCAGGCCGGATCAGCAAATTACGGATGAACAAAGAGTGCCACGCGAACTCGGTGATAATCCGCGCACGGATCGAGTTCTCTTTATCTGCGCCCCCGACCAGATCCTGCACGAACAGATCCAAATCGGCGGCATGAGCAACCATATCGGCGTGGAGCGTGTTAAATGCCGCCTCTGCCATCGGTTTGTTGTTATCCCACCAAATCTGTTCATTTGTCTTGGCGTCACGCACCACAAATTTGTCTTTGGCAGAACGCCCGGTGTGTTGGCCGGTTTTGGCAACCAGTGCGCCATGGGCTGTGAGTTCGGCCTCATTACGGGCCAGCGCATGTTGATAGAGTTCTGGTGGCAGCAAATTATAATAGACCGAACCATTTGTGTGGATGCCATGACGGCCAATACCAATATGCGCATTGCGTGTGCCAAGTTCGACCATACTGCTCTCCCTGCAGCCGCAAATTCGAAAACCAGCGGCCTTTTGATAAGGAAGGCCAGAAAAGCAGAATAAGATCAAATATTTAATCGGTTTAAAGATTTTTAAAAATGTTTAATCGTTTGAAATTGGTTAGCAAAAACTTACCAATGCGGGTTTCAATCGGTTTAGATGGAATTTGCTAAGAGTTGCGGATATTTTCGGCATTGCGATTTGCAGATGCTGCGAAAACTGGAAACGCCAATCGTGTAAACACTGTCAGGCGATTCCAGGTTTCCGGCGTTGCTTCATAGAACGCTTCAACATCGGCATGAACTCCGTAATTTTGGGTGGAAAGAGCCGGAACTCTATTGGCCACAAATTGCGAAAAAGTTGGCTTCGTCTCATCAAACACCTTGGTGCCAAGGTTGTGCACGCCATAGCCCAAAGATTTTCCTTCAGCCTTCAAGCGCTTTTGCGCGGCCGCAAATAATCTGCTGTCAACGATATAGGCATCTGTTGCCAACCACGTCTCACCCAGCAGAATTTCAACATAAGAGTGGTCAACAAAAGGTGTACCGGGGTCAACGATACCCGCCAGTATTGACGCATCAATATCAACAAACACCTGCCTTGCCGGGATGCCCGCCGCCCGCAACATGGCAACAATCAAAGTGCCCTTGGTGTTGCAATAGCCGCGCCGCATGCCAGCAATTTCCGAGGCCGTATGATCATAAAATCGCGGGCCGAACCCAAATTTAATCTCATCGCGGACAAAGTTGAAAATACGTTTTGCCTTCTCCGCGGGCGGCAGATCATCCGGCGCAACGCGGCGCACGAGCGCAATAATATCGGGATGGTCGCTTTGAACTATTTTGGTTGGGGCAAGAGGATCCAATTTAGTATCCGATTTAGTATCCAAATTCGCAGCCGTAGATTTGCCACCAAACATAACCACTCCCCCGGCAAAGATGCCAAGCATTTCGCGGCGATTGATCAGGTGTATCATACCTGACCATCCTCAACGAGCTTAGCCAGTTTCGCCATGGTTTTGGGCAGTTCTAGACGAAAGCCCCGGCCAAGTATGAAACCCCAAACCTTGCGCAGCGGGCCGGTAAAGCTGACATTATGAGTGAACCGCGTTCCGCCATTATTTGGCAGCGCTATAAGGCTACGCTCAATGTTTAGTTGCGCCAACGGTAAGTTTGTTACGAAGGTCGAAGATATTTTTGGTGTTGCAGCAGTCACAGTGAACGGCACAATTGAACCTTTCAGCGGCACAATTTTTCCCACTGCACCAACTTCAAACGCGCCATTCATTGATGCTGATTTTAGCCCCCCATCCCAAGCAGCCCATGTGGAGACATCGGTCCAAAGCCGCCAAACACTATCTGGCGAAGCTGTGGTTTCTAAAGTGTGCGAAAAAAAAGAGTTTGTTCCTTTCGCCAATTGCATGACGCTCTCCAATATGAATGATATTCATTCATATTACGATGGCTTTGCCAAGTGGATCACTTGTGGCAAAGAGTTTTGATGAGTTTAGCCCCGAAAAAGCGTGAGATTAACCCTGAAGCCAAGCGCGCTGCCATTTTAAGCGCGGCCAATGCGCTGTTTGCCAGCCAAGGCTATGAAGCGACGTCCATCGCGGCGATAGCGAGCAGGGCTGAAGTTGCGGTTGGAACGGTGCACCGGATTTTCACTGACAAGGCTCATTTGTTACAAGCAGCTAAAATTGAGATTGAATCGCGGCTAACCCAAGTGATGATTTCCGCATGGGCAAACGAGGCTCCGCTCCAAACGCGGTTTCAAACCATGCTGGATGCGCTGTTTGACGAAATGATCAAAGTCCAACCGCTTATGCCGGTGATGGCCCTCAAAGCTGAAACAACAGATGCATCAACCGACGGGCATATTGTGCGCCATGCCATTCGCGGCTTTATGAATGATGAAATGGCTACTGGAACTTTCCGGCCCATGCCAATTGACGAAGCAACCGAAATCGTATTTGGCATGGTCGATAGTGCTATGCGGCACGCTGCAACTGGCAATTTGAGTGATGCACGGCTTGTTTATGTGCCGCTTTTGGCGGGTATGATGATGCGTGCCGTAGCGGCCAATCCTTAGCACCCTTCACCTTTGCCACAATTTGTGCCACTTTTGTGCTCATTGGCGTTTTGCCTTATTTCAAAATTGAGAGCCAAACTTCATGCCGACAATTGCCCTCGTTGATGATGACCGCAATATTCTGACGTCTGTTTCCATTGCGCTTGAGGCCGAAGGCTTCCGTGTTGAAACCTATACCGATGGTGCTTCGGCGCTGGAGGGTTTGCAGGCGCGGCCGGTGGATTTGGCAGTATTTGATATTAAAATGCCGCGCATGGATGGCATGGAGTTATTGAGGCGTCTCCGCCAAAAGTCCGATATGCCGGTGATATTTTTGACCTCTAAAGATGAGGAAATTGACGAGCTGTTTGGCCTTAAAATGGGTGCCGATGATTTTATCCATAAGCCGTTTTCGCAGCGTTTGTTGCTGGAGCGCATTAAAGCGATCCTTCGCCGCGGCGGTTCGCGCGAAATGGGCATAGCCCGTGTGGGCGGCACTAATGGTGAGCAGCAGATCATTGAGCGCGGCGATTTGGCGATGGACCGCGA
>JANMFT010000285.1:0-6780 GCA_031374255.1 Limoniibacter sp.
TATCGATCACCCTGATATCGAAACCTATATCGATTGGAAGGTGAACGAAGAGCAAAAAGTTGCCGCACTTGTTACCGGTTCAAAGATCGTTTCCAAACATTTGACCGCCGTGATGAAGGCCTGCCTCAACTGCGAAGGCACGGGTTCCGATTGCTTTGATCCGGCCAAAAACCCGGCCCTTAAGCGCGAAATCAAAGCTGCAAAACGCGATATGGTGCCTGAAAACTACGTCAAGCGCGTCATCCAGTTTGCCGAACAGGGCTATACGTCGATGGAGTTCAAAACCTACGACACCGACTGGGATTCTGAAGCCTATCTCACTGTGTCTGGCCAGAACTCCAACAACTCGGTCTCTGTAACTGACGAATTCTTGCGTGCGGTCGAGACCAAATCCGATTGGAACCTGATCAATCGCACCAATGGCAAGGTGGATAAAACCATCAATGCGTCTGAGCTGTGGGACAAGGTTGGCTATGCCGCATGGGCGTCAGCTGATCCGGGCATCCATTTTAACACCACGATGAATGAGTGGCACACATCCCCTCATGAAGGCCGCATCCGCGCCTCTAACCCGTGCTCTGAATATATGTTCCTTGATGATACGGCCTGTAACCTCGCCTCAATCAACCTCCTGCCTTACCGCAATAAGGACGGCACATTTGACATCGCCGCCTATGAGCACACCGCACGTTTGTGGACTGTGGTTCTCGAAATCTCGGTAATGATGGCGCAATTCCCGTCGCAGGCGATTGCAGAGCGCTCTTACAAATACCGCACGTTGGGCCTTGGCTTTGCCAATATTGGCGGCTTGCTGATGACATCCGGTATTCCATACGATTCAACCGCTGGCCGCGCGATTTGCGGTGCCTTGACCGCGATTATGACAGGCGTTGCCTATGCAACATCCGCTGAAATGGCCGCTGAATTGGGTGCCTTCCCGGGCTATAAACCCAACCGCGAATCGATGCTGCGCGTTATCCGCAACCACCGCCGCGCCGCCCACGGCCATGCGCAGGGCTATGAGCAATTGTCGGTTAATCCGGTGCCATTGGTGGCCGCTGATTGTCCGATGCCTGGCCTGATGGACCATGCCGTAAAAGCATGGGACAATGCCCTCGCGCTTGGCGAAAAGCACGGCTATCGCAATGCGCAAGCCACTGTAATCGCACCAACCGGCACAATCGGCCTCGTGATGGATTGCGACACCACCGGTATTGAGCCTGACTTTGCGCTGGTGAAATTCAAGAAACTTGCAGGCGGCGGCTACTTCAAAATCATCAACCGCGCTGTCCCAGATGCTTTGCGCACACTTGGCTACACCGAAAGCCAGATTGCCGAGATCGAGGCCTATGCCGTTGGCCACGGCAACATTAATAATGCGCCCGGCGTAAACCAGGCGTCACTCCGCAACAAAGGCTTTGGCGACGCGGAAATCACCAAACTCAATGATGCGATGGGCGCGGCCTTCGACATTAAATTCGTGTTCAACAAATGGACGCTCGGCGAAGACTTCTGCAAAGAAACGCTCGGCCTCACCGATGATCAAATGGATGATATTTCATTCGATCTCCTCAAAACGATCGGTTTTGCCAAAGCCGACATCGAGGCGGCCAACGTGCATGTTTGCGGCGCGATGACGCTTGAGGGCGCACCGCATCTGAAAGTGGCACACTACCCTGTGTTTGATTGCGCCAACCCATGCGGCAAGATCGGCAAGCGCTATTTGTCGGTTGAAAGCCACATCCACATGATGGCGGCAGCGCAGCCCTTCATTTCGGGTGCGATTTCCAAAACCATCAACATGCCGAATGAAGCGACGGTTGAAGATTGCAAGCAATCCTACATGCTGTCGTGGAAACTGGCGCTGAAAGCCAATGCGCTTTACCGCGATGGCTCCAAACTGTCGCAACCGCTCAACGCGTCACTGGTTGAAGATGATGATGGCGATGAAGACCAGATCGAAGCCTTGATGAACGCTCCAGCCGGTGTGCAGGCCGTGCAAATCACCGAGCGCATTATTGAGCGCGTGGTGGAGCGTGTATCGCGCGAGCGCGAAAAACTGCCAACACGCCGCAAGGGCTACACCCAGAAAGCCATCGTTGGCGGACACAAGGTCTATTTGCGCACCGGCGAATACAATGATGGCCGCCTCGGCGAGATTTTCATCGATATGCACAAAGAAGGCGCTGCCTTCCGCGCTATGATGAACAACTTCGCCATCGCAATCTCGCTCGGCATGCAATATGGCGTGCCGCTCGACGAGTATGTCGAGGCTTTCACCTTCACCCGCTTTGAACCGGCGGGCATGGTGCAGGGCAATGATGCGATTAAAAACGCAACATCGATCCTCGACTATGTGTTCCGCGAACTCGCGATCTCCTACATTGGCCGCCACGATTTGGGCCATGTCGATACAAGCGATTTTTCCAACACCTCGCTTGGCAAGGGCGTGACCGAAGGCAACTCAACCGTGGTTTCATCGGGCCTCACACGCGGCGCAAAACTCGCGGTTGTGTCCGGACGCAGCACATCGGCAGAACCGGCGGGCAAAACGGCAGGCAATGCGCCTGTGGCTTCCTCTGCCACCACCGTAACTGCACTGCGTTCCGTTTCAACCGGCACCGCTACCGCGATGAAACCCGCCGTGCTTGATTTGCAGGCTGCGATCACCGCCTCCAACGAACCCGCTGCCTTCCGCCGCGAATATGAAGAAACCGCTGCTGCGTTTGAAGAAGAATCTTCAACTGGCGCACTGTTCACCGACGACGCCGAAACCGAAACGCTGAAAGCCAAAGCCGAAGCCTCAAAACTCCGCGCCCGCTCGATGTTGCAGGGCTACACCGGCGACGAATGCAGCGAATGCGGGAACTTCACGATGGTGCGGAATGGCACGTGTTTGAAGTGTGATACTTGTGGAAGCACGAGCGGGTGCTCATAACAAACTAAAAAATTCGCATTTAACGCATGCGGCCCGGGCTTAGGCTCGGGCCGGAATTATAAAGGGAACAAATAGAAAACGATATAAGGATGTCGTTATGTGTGCCCCAGAAATACCAAAGCCAACCCTCTCGGATTGGCTTTGATTACCGCAAACGAACTAGCCGCTGCGGGGCGAAGTGAACCGAAGTCCTCTCCCGTGACAAGGAAGTTATAAAGGGAGTCGGTTAACAGAGTCGAGGCGGTCAATGACAACGCCATGTATGGAGAACCAAAAATGGCTGAATCTAAAACATTTAATGTTGGTCGTGATTCAAAAACCGGAAGAATAATTCCCGTTCAAGAAGCAAAAAATCGACCAAACACAACCACCATTGAGCGGATGCCAAAGCCTGGCAACGGCGACACAAAGACTAAAAAGTGAGTGTATAGGATAGGCGGGAACTATCCCGCCTATTCTCAAACTCGAACTAACCGAATTTGTAGATCGAAGGGTCTTTCATGCGAACACCAAAAATTTACGATTTTGATACCTTAAGGCAATGGTCTGATTTGCTTCCATTTGATCTACAGCCCGATGTAAACTCACTTATTGCTTGGCGTGTAGCAATGCGTGTTATGCCTATAACCATGGTAGCAAACAAACATGCTGCCCAGGCCAATACTTTGATATTTAACACTTTTAGAGCGTTGTTGACCTCACCAGTTCAGCCAAAAGGGGTCTTCCAGAATTTCTTTAAAGATGCTGCATTCTGTATAGGGAATGCAGTCCCTGATAAATCTGACATTGCAGTTCACGCTGCACTGTTTGCTGAAACACCAGTTTTCGGTCACATTTCGACACTCGAAACAAACCTAGAATTTCATACCCGTTTTGGCTCAAATGCTCACGAAGCTGCCCTATTGGCGTCTACATTTTCGGCTGCCTATTCCGCAATGTCAGCAACCTATGCTGCATCAGAATCCGCTTTATTTTATTCAAACCGAAACCAAACTGGGTTTACGTCTGAAAAATCACATCGTGCTGAACATGTTCAATACTTATTATTTGACGCAATCAAATATGCTTTACATGCGTTACATGCCGCTTCCAGTTCTAAGGCAGATGAAATTATTGAAATGCGAGCAAGCAAGCATCTATGGCACCAGATCAGCCTAGACATCATGCTCATTGATCGCTTTTATGACAATTGGGCAGCTGGTGTTTCATTTATCAAAGGTGCATCAATATGGAACCAACAGGATGAAAATGGGCGAATTAATCCTTCGCATGCACCAGAATACATAGAAGCCTTGTATGTCCATTTTAAATATTCGGATTTGGCGCAGAAAACTGCATATGGAGTAATATCAGACTGGTATCACAATGCATCGCAAGCCGTCGCAAACCGGTCTGAAACGATTTTTGCACCAGAACTAGAGCGGGACCTAGCATTACTTTTTGTTCACCTTTTATCAAAAGCTGGATATGGCCCACGCGACAAAATTACAGATCCCCTACCAGTGCTGGATTATATTGCCGAGTTTTCTGGTTGGCGCAAAACCGAGTAGAAAATTGCGCAACCACAAAAATTCTGATGGCAGGACATATCGAGATTATCCGCAATAACCGTAATTATCGTGACAGTGCACTTAATTCCAACTTCCCTTCAAAGAACTTAGCTTAGTCATTGCCCGACTTGCCCCTCTGATCAAGTCAGAGGGTGCAATCCATGACTCGGTTTTTTCCTGATAATTCACTGGCATGGATCACCCGATCGAGTCGGGTGATGACTAAGGTTGAGACTTGCGCACAATCTCCCCCCGCCATCCCGGATGAGCGCAGCGATGATCCGGGATCCAGCTTACGGAGCCACCGCGCGCTGAAAATCATGCTCAATACGCCAAACACCCAAATCTGGACCCTAAGCTCTTGTGAAGAACTAGCCCCGAGATGACGAAGAGATGGGTTTTGCGCGATTTTTCCACCGTCAACCTCGGGCTTGTCCCGGGGATCCAGCTTTTTCGGCAATTTCTGAGCTAAACGAAGCTGGATCCCCGCTTTCGCGAGGATGACTAATTGTTGGGCATTTTGCGCACACACACCCCCTCACCCGGCGCTACGCGCCACCCTCTCCCCAAAGGGAGAGGAATAAGTAGTTACGCCTGCAAGTTTTAAGCCGTTGAAATATATCAGAATATAGCGCCTCTATTCCTCTCCCTTCGGGGAGAGGGTGCCGCTTCAGCGGCCGGTGAGGGGGAACCCACTTCCCCAAACTCCAAAACCCGCTAATTTACGAGTATGCAAACACATCTTACCATCATCATTGAGCGTGGCTCAACCAGCTATTCAGCCTACGCACCTAAATTGCCGGGCTGCGTTGCCGCGCATAAAACCTTGCGCGGTGTGAAGGCCACTATGAAAGACGCAGTCGAAATTCATCTGGCGGGAGTGAAAGAGGATGGAATTGACATCGCAAAGCCATCACATTTCATATTTACTACTGGAAACCAGTAGTTCGCCATGATACATTTTGTTTGGGATGAAGCCAAATCAAAAGCCAACAAGCTGAAACATGGCTTTAGCTTTGAAGAGATAAAACTGTATGTGCGCGACCCGCTGCGCACCGAGATATTGGATACCCGGTTTGACTATGGCGAAGACCGGCTGATTTCGACGGCACTGGTCAATAACCGTTTTGTCACTATTGTCTTTATTGATGACGGCAAAACAATTCGGATAATTTCAGCAAGGCTCGCAACGCGGGCGGAGATAGATGATTATGTCAAACGTTAAATACACCCAAAATGAACTCGATGAATTGTCTGAGCGCCCGTTCACCGAAGAAGAATTGCGAAACGCCAAGCGCGTGCCGTTTGCAGGCACTTTGCGCCGCCGCCTTATGCTGACCCAAGAAGAATTCTCAGCCCGCTTTGCCATTCCACTGGGCACATTGCGCGATTGGGAACAGGGCCGCAGCGAGCCGGATGCGCCAGCCAGGGCTTATCTAAAGGTGATTTCTGCTGAACCGGACGCCGTTGCCCGTGCCCTAAACCCGCAGGCCGCTTGATCTCCCCCATTTTTGCATAGCTGCCGTGCACGTCATCCTCTTTCATTGTGCGGTGCAGCATCCCATATCCAGTGAGTAAGAACAAAAAAGAAAGGAAGCCGAGATGAAAGCCTTCGGTTTATTAAGTCTATTTGCCTCCAACCGTCGTTCGCGTGAGTTGGATTACTTGAACGAAAGCGTGTCGCGCTATGATCTGGAGCGCCGTCAACGCGAAATCGCGCAGGGCAAATTCCGCGACCGGTAAGGTTGACGGTAGCAATATCAACGATAACCTTTAGCGCACCAATTTTTTGGTAAACGGGCTCCTCCCAGCCCGCGCTAGAGCCGGGCGGCTTCCCTCCCAAGTTAATGCCGCCCACCAACAACGGCCTGCCACCGGTTCCTCCCCCGGTCGGCGGGCCGCTTTGTTTTGCGCCATACTTTCGGCGTGAGTTGCAGGTGAAAAGAAGCCTGGGAGATGTATGATGATTCGCAAAGCCGCTTTTTTGATTATCTTTTTGTCGGGCATGGCAAATGCCGCCGCCCAAACCACTGCCGATGAAGCACCGCAAATTACGCTGGCGCCGCAGGTAATTCTTGAGATGGCAAAATCCGCTCACGGTCCCAACTGTGATTTTGAAGGCGTGATGGGGCCCGATTTGCGCTATACAGCGTATGAGCTGGTCTATAAGGCCGACGGCGATGCGCCTGATGAGGCCGCTAAGAAAGGCACGCTACACGAAGTATTCTGCAGCTCCGGCGCTTATAATATCATCACAGTATATTTGATCACATTGGCCGATGGCGCAACAAC
>JANMFT010000316.1:0-11133 GCA_031374255.1 Limoniibacter sp.
GCACGGCTCGGGAGGTTGCCCTTTAATGCCATGCTCGATAATTCGCGGCGGATTTTGTGGGCGTTTATGAAAAATGAGGGCAATGAACTCAGCTGGGCCGATTTGTTGGTTCTGGCCGGTACGGTTGCCTACGAGTCCATGGGCTTGAAAACCTTCGGGTTTGCGTTTGGCCGTGAAGACATCTGGCATCCAGAAAAAGACATTTACTGGGGCAGCGAAAAAGAATGGTTGGCAGCGGGTTTAAGAGGCTTCCCCTGTCTTCGGGTGACGGATACCGCTCAACTCCCGCTGCCAACCATTCTTTTTCGCCGCCCCAATAAATGTCTTTTTCAGGGTGCCAAATGTCTTCACGGCCAAACGCAAACCCGAAGGTTTTCAAGCCCATGGATTCGTAGGCAACCGTTCCGGCCAGCACCATTAAATCGGCCCAGCTGAGTTTATTGCCGTATTTCTTTTTGATTGGCCAAAGCAAGCGGCGCGCTTTATCCAAATTGGCATTATCAGGCCAGCTTGCAAGCGGCGCGAACCGGTGGTTGCCCGTGCCCGCCCCGCCGCGCCCGTCGGCCATGCGGTATGTGCCCGCCGCGTGCCATGACATGCGGATCATCAAGCCGCCATAATGGCCCCAATCAGCGGGCCACCACGTTTGGCTGTCGGTCATTAAAGCCAACAAGTCAGCTTTCAAAGCATCAAAGTCGAGCGATTTAACAGCTTCACGATAGGCAAAACCGGTCAGCGGATTGGATTTGCTGTCGTGCTGATGCAGAATATCGAAGTTTAGCGCCTTCGGCCACCAATCCATCACGCTGGTTCCAATTGCGGTAATAGCTCCATGTGCCACAGGGCACTTGCCAGCCGTTGGTGCCGGGAATATCGCGTTCATTGTTCTGCCTCTTATTTTGTTGCGTAGCGTGCTATTGGCTCAAAGCCGATCAGCTGAATTCAATCTTGACTTAGCTACACCACAGCAAAATGTGATTTTCAATTGCACCAAAAATAAAGTTGAAATATGTCGCACAAAATAGTCACTTGGCATGTGGGCTAAGCGCCCGCAGGCCATCACGGATCCCGCGCCAAGCCAAGGCTGTCAGAACAACCAAGCCAAAAGCCGCAACATAAAACGGCAGAGCCAATGCGGTCTCACGCAACAACGGCCCTTCGGCAACGCGTATGATAAGGCCGGAGAGCGCTAATCCCACCGGCATCAAGCCCCACGCCATCAGCCGATACATGGAATTGACGCGGCCAAGCATGTGATCCGGGATCAGGCGCTGGCGGTTGGACACTGAAACGGTATCCCAGATAATTGCTGTGCCGCCCCCTAAAAACAGCGCAAAGGCGGCGGCGTAAACATTTGGGACAAGAGCCAAAATGCTGAACTCAACAATCGACATTGACAGCATCAATGGTGCGGCAAGCGGTGCACCAAGCCGTTTGATTACCGGTTCAGCAATTAGCCCGCCGAGAATCCCGCCGATCGCACCAGCCGCCAGCAGCCAGCCATATTGCGCAGCGCTCAGTCCCAAAGTTTCTTGCGCATAAAGCACCATCGCAACCAATGTCATTTGGTGAAACATATTCCAAAAGCCGGTTGTCCAAGCAAGAGTGCGCAGCAGCGGGTTGGCGACGAGATAGTCAAACGCCTCTTTAAACTCGGCCTTCAAGTTTGGTGTTTCGCGTTTGGCAGGCTGGAAACTGCCTTGAATGGTGAAAAGCATCAACACTGCAAACAAATAACAAATAGCGTTGAAAGCAAATGGCGCGGGCAAGAACACTCCGATTAAAAACGCACCTGCAACCGGCCCTATGAGGTAATTCATAATGCTCTCGACCGTCCACATTCGGGCATTCGCGCCTTCAAGTTTTGCGTGGGGAACAAAGGCAGGCAGCATGGTTTGCGCCGCATTATCGCGGAACACTTCGGCAAAACCGACGAGCAGTGCCGCGCCAAGTATCGCACCAAACAACAATTTGCTGGAAACACCCTTATAGGGTGGCGGGTTAAACGGCATGGCTTGCCAAATCGCCAATGCCGCCAGCACAAAAGCCAGCGCCCGCAACACATCCATCGCAATGATCAACGTTTTGCGGTTGACGCGGTCTGTCACCAGACCAGCCGGTATTGCAAACAAAAACCACGGCAAACGCAATGCGACCGGAACCAAAGCCACATAAAGCGGATCGCGCGTCAGCAGTGTTGCCAGCCACGCCCAAGCCACGGTGGCAATACCGTCAGCAAGGTTGGTGAAACCGGCAGCAGCAACAAAGCGGACGTAAGGCGTCACTTCATCGCCAAACTAACCGCCAGCGCCACCCACATCAATGTTAGAAACCCGAACGCGGCAATGAACGCCGGACGACGTTGTTTGAGGCGGTTAGCGGTTGCGTGCACATAGGTATGGGCAAGTTTGGAAACCGCATAGCCCCAAGCCAGAACCAACACTGCGACATTGGCAGTTCCGGTCACGTAAGCAATAATGCAGGCCGCGTAAAACAGTACCGGCGATTCAAACTGATTGCTTAAAGCGCGGGTGTAATTGCGCAGATCCTCAGGCTCATTTTCCATATATTTAAAGGTTTTGGCATCGACTTTGCCCGCCACAACGGCGGCAACACGCACACGGCTCATTGCAACATAAAGACCTATCGTGGCGAAGGCCTGCACAAACACCGGCCAAAGGATTGCAGTTGAGTTTTCCATGATGTGGCCTTCCTACATCGAACCGGGGTAATTCGGGCTTTCGCGCGTGATTTGCACATCATGCACATGGCTTTCGCGAAGGCCAGCGCCCGAGATCCGAACGAACGTTGCTTTTTCGCGGAATGTCTTCAAATCGGCTGCACCAACATAGCCCATGGATGCACGAAGCCCGCCCGCCAACTGGTGCAGCACAGCACCGACCGGGCCCTTATACGGCACTTGGCCTTCAATGCCTTCCGGTACCAGTTTCAGCGTGTCACGCACTTCGGCCTGAAAATAACGGTCAGCCGATCCGCGCGCCATTGCGCCAACCGAACCCATCCCGCGATAGGCTTTAAACGAGCGGCCTTGATGCAGATAAACCTCGCCCGGGCTTTCGTCAGTGCCCGCCAGCAAAGAGCCGATCATGGCTGCCCCTGCCCCTGCGGCGAGCGCTTTGGCCAAATCACCCGAAAACTTGATGCCTCCATCGGCAATCACGGAAACGCCCTGTTTCGCCGCCGCTTCCGCAGCCGCCATGATGGCTGTCAATTGCGGCACGCCAACACCCGCAACAACGCGCGTAGTGCAAATGGAACCCGGGCCAATGCCAACTTTCACAGCGTCCGCGCCCGCATCAATCAGCGCTTTTGCGCCATCGGCAGTTGCAATATTGCCCGCCAAAATGCGTACCGCATTCGACATGGTTTTCACCCGCGCCACGGTATCCAGCACACGCTGCGAATGGCCGTGCGCGGTATCAATCACCAGCAAATCCACACCCGCCGCAATCAACCGCTCAGCACGCGCATATCCATCATCGCCCACAGTACAGGCGGCAGCAACGCGCAAACGGCCTTGGCTGTCCTTGGTGGCATGCGGGTTTAACCGGCTTTTTTCCATGTCTTTAACGGTGATCAGGCCAACGCAATTGCCATCACGATCAACCACCAACAGTTTTTCAATCCGGTGCTGATGCAGCAGGCGTTTGGCCTCATCTTGCGTCACATTATCTTTAACGGTGATCAGATTTTCCCGCGTCATCAACTCGTAAACGCGCTGGTTCGGGTCGGATGCAAAACGCACATCACGGTTTGTGAGGATACCGACGAGCCGCCCGATGGAGTGCCCGCCCGAGCCGCCATTTTCCACCACTGGAATGCCGGATATCCGAAAGCGCGTCATCAGGCTTTGCGCATCGCCCAGCGTTGCATCCGGCCCAATCACCAGCGGATTAACCACCATGCCGCTCTCAAACTTTTTAACCTGCCTGACTTCCTCGGCCTGCTCATCGGGGGTGAAATTGCGGTGAATAACACCGATACCGCCCGCTTGCGCCATGGCAATCGCCAGGCGCGATTCTGTTACAGTATCCATAGCTGCAGAAATGATCGGGGTGTTGAGCGCGATATCGCCTGCAATGATGGTTGAGATATCAACTTCGGCAGGCATCACGGTCGAGTGCGCAGGTTGCAACAGCACATCATCGAACGTTAGCGCTTCCATGCCGGTGGAGGATTCAACGATGCGGGCCATGTGCAATCTTTCAGTTTAAAGAGTCTTGGATTGCGTTTGGCGGGTAGCATGAGGCGGCGCGGATGGAAAGCGATGATTGGTCATCTATTTGGCAAGTACAGGCGGAACCGTTTTTGCGAGCACTTTGCGCAGTTTGGCCAGCAATAATCTGCTGGGTTCAATCTCTTCAAAATTCGGGCCAAGGCTTTGAGCGATGCACTGCGGAATGCATGCGGCTTTGGCCGCAATCTCCCGCCCCAATTCTGTGAGCTCGACCAATACCCGCCGCTCATCATCTGCTTGGCGCAGACGCTTAACAAGTTTGGTGGTCTCCATTCGCTTGAGCAACGGTGATAAAGTGCCGGTGTCTAATTGCAGCTCGTTAGACAGCTTGCTGACACCTTGTTTATCTTCTTGGTTGAGACTGAGCAGCACAAGATATTGCGGATAGGTAAGCCCCAATGGCTCCAAAAAGGGCTTATAAAACCGCGTCATGGCGAGGCTCGCCGCATAGAGGTTGAAGCAGAGCATTGCCTCGGTTTTGATTGCCCCGTTATCAAACATTCCAGCCCTCGACATTAAACGACGCATATTCAGTGCAACACCATAAACCGCGCACAATTTAAACGCCACTCTTGAACTTAAGCAAATTGCGCGCAATAAGATTGTGCACAATGCATCCAATTTTTTGGATGACGGCATTGAAGCTGCGTAAAATTTCAAAAATTTGCGGGCGAAAGTACATTTAACGACGACGTATGAGATATTTGTTTTGCGCCAAACGGGAGGAAACCATGGCACACAATCTAAAATCTTCAATCGACGCTATTTTGGAGGGCGTAACATCCGGCGAGCACAAAACCCGCGTGCCCGGCGTTGTGGCCATGGTCACGGACCGCACCGGCAATATTTATGAGGGTGCAGCAGGCGAGCGCGTGCTTGGCTCCGGCCATGCCATGACCACTGATAGCGTCCACGCCATATTCTCTACCACAAAAGCCATTACCGGCACGGCTGTTATGCAGTGCATGGAAGAAGGCCTGCTTGATCTGGATGCGCCAGCCAAAAACTACGCGCCCGATCTCGGCAAACTCCAAGTCCTTGAAGGCTTCGACGAAGCTGGCAACCCACAATTGCGCGCGCCGAAACGCGATATCACCACCCGCATGCTGATGTTGCACACGGCCGGTTTCGGCTATGATTTTTTCAATGCCAACTATAACCGGATGGCAGAAAAGCACGGCCAACCCTCAGTTGTTTCCGCTTCGAAGGGCGCAATCATGGCGCCCCTGTTGTTTGATCCGGGTGATAAATGGGAATATGGCTGCAATATTGATTGGTGCGGTCAAGTTGTTGAAAGCATTCGCGGAAAACGTTTGGGCGAGGTGTTTAAAGAGCGCATCTTTGCCCAGCTCGGCATTGAACATATGGCCTTCACGATGACGCCCGCCATGCTTGAAAAGCAAGCTGACATTCATGCGCGCGCTGCCGATGGTTCGCTCAGCCCGATGTCGTTCACGCTGCCGCAACCGCCGGAAATTGATATGGGCGGGCATGGCCTTTATTCGACGGTTGGTGAATATATGAAGTTTATCCGGATGTGGCTCAACGACGGCAACGGCCCGCATGGGCGGGTTTTGAAAAAAGAAACCGTTGAAGCTGCCGTCAAAAATGGGCTGCGCTCAGATCATAATATTGTCATGTTGCCCGGTGTTATTCCATCATTGTCGAATGATGCTGAGTTTTTCCCCGGCTTGAAAAAATCATGGAGCTACACATTCATGGTCAATGACGAGGAAGCGCCAACAGGCCGGCCCGCCGGTGCTATCGGTTGGGCGGGCCTCGCAAACTTGTTTTACTGGATTGACCGGCAAAACGGGTTTGGCGGTTTTTGGGCAACGCAAATTTTGCCTTTTGCCGATGCGCCTTCTTTCATAGGGTATATGGATTTTGAAACCGCCGTTTACCAAAACTTGGCTCAGAAGAAAGCGGCCTAATCTATCAAGATCATCCCTACACCCCGGCTGCAAAGCCGGGGTCACAGCTTGCAAGATTCACCCTTAATTTAACCTGCCGCAATTTAAAATGTCGAAATTAATCTCAGGAGTTGCCCCATGACCACCACACCGCGGTTTGAATTATTTGCATTCTGGCGCACATCAGCCACCTACCGGGTACGCGTTGCGCTTAACCTCAAAGGGTTGCCAGCCCATGAGCGCATCATCAATCTGGATGCCGGTGAAAATCGCAGCCCTGAGTTTTTGGCAATCAATCCCATGGGCGCAATTCCGGCATTGATAGATCATGCGGACGGCGCACAAAGCATGCCCATAACGCAGTCGCAGGCCATTCTTGAATATCTCGATGAGGTGCACTCCGCTGCGCCATTGTTGCCAGCCGATTTCCCCGGAAGGGCGCGCGTGCGTTCACTCACCGCGATGATGGTGGCGGACACGCATCCCTTGGTGACAGGCCGCATCAAAAAATATCTGGTCGGAAATGGCATCATGGACGACGTGGCTTTAAAAGCATGGCAAACCCACTGGTTTACAACTGGCCTGCAAGCCTTTGAAAAACGCCTTGCCTCAGAAAGTGCAACCGGCATCTATTGCCACGGCGACACCATCACCATGGCGGATATTTGCCTCGCCAGTATTGTTGTTGTGATGCGAATTTTCAAAATCGAGGTCGCGGATATCCCGCATATCACCCGCATTATGGCGCTGCTGGATGTCAATGAAGCTTTTGCGAAGGCTGCACCTTTGGCGCAAGTCGGTGCGCCTGCTTAGATTTGCGGCGGCACAAAAACGATAATGTGCATGGGAAGGGATTATTCCCATGCACGCGCCATTAAATCGTCTCAAAGATCAAGCTGATACGTCTCCGGCACGAAACGATACCCTTCCGCGGCTTTTTCCACAAAGCCTACTGCCGGAAATGGCATATGATAGCCAACGAATGGCAAGCGGTCGGTAGCGATCATATCAAACACAGATTTGCGGGTGGCCGCTGCGGCTGCTTTGTCCATATCGAACCGCACTTCCCAGTCCGGCCGCTGCAACGACAGCACATAATGGTTGGCGGTATCAGCGGTCAAAATCAGCTGACGCCCATCAGATTCAATGCGGTAAATCATATGACCGGGTGAATGGCCGAATGCCGCCATGCCGGTCACGCCGCCTGCAACCGAGCCGCCATCGCCGATAAATGTCATTTTGTCCTTCAATGGCACCACTTTTTCGGTAACGCCTTTATAAGCGTTTTCAGCAGGCGTGCCAACGCGGTCTGGCGACGACCAGAACTGGAACTCTGTTTCATTGGCAATATAGCGCGCATTCGGGAAGGCCGGTGCGCCACCTTCCATCAAGCCGCCAATATGGTCGCCATGCATATGCGTGAGCACGACAATTGTTACCTGCTCGGGCGTGTAGCCGGATGCTTTAAGGTTGGCCATGGTCTGACCAAGCCCGCCTTCGCGCGCGCTTTCACCAAGACCGGTGTCAAATAAAATCAGATCTGTGCCGGTGTTGATGAGTGTGGGTGAAAATGTGTTGCGGGATTTATCAATTGGCAAAAAGTTAGCCGCCAAAAGCTCTTCAACGTCGCCTTGAGGCACATTCGTGCCAAACGTTTCAAAAGGTTTGTCGCCGAAGCGTCCGCCATCAAGCAATACGGTGATTTCAAACTTGCCAAGCGTAAAGCGGTTGAATGAAGCAGGCATGGAAGCTGCCATCGGCACAGCGGCTTGGGCATTACGGGTCATGATTTGCGGCGCAGCAAAAGCAACTGCGCCAAGGCTTGCGGTTTTAAACAAAGTCCGGCGGGAAATTGTATTAATGCTCATGTCATGCTCCTTTTGACCGTTAGTTGAACAACGAGAAATGGGGTGAGCAAGATGAACTTCAATTGAACATGGGAAAGTTGAGTGACAATTTCGCTCAACGGATTGTTCAATAAATGACGGCTGAATTTTCTCGATTGTCCACAAAAAAGCCCGGAACTTTTGAACCGGGCTTCTAAACAGTTTTTCGCGCGCTTATTTCACCACACAGAATCTGCTCACACCGTCATAACCAGTATACGTTCCGTTCGAGATATTGAACGAGCGATAGCGCTGGCTGCACCACTCGGCCCAGTTTTGTGTCCAAGGCTCAAACGCGCCTTCGTAAGTGATCACACGCGGCTGATAATTGGTGGGCGCATCAGGAAACGCATTACGGGGCAGTGGGCGGCGTGGTTTTGGCTGCACAATCACTTCGCGTGGTTGATTTTGAGAACCGGCTATAATCGCGCCAATGGCCAAACCGGCCACACCGGCAATAATTGCTGTTTCCAGGTTTTTATCGCGGTCGCGGTGACGGCGTGGTTGAACAACCGGGTCGCGGTGCACCTCACGGTCCCAATATTGAATATATTGTTTGCGCCCGTGGCGGATGTAATAGCGCCCGATTTCATCGCGATAGACCGAACGGCTGGACGCAGCGACGTCCTGTTGATCAAACAACTGCTCATCGGACTGTTCATCGTAATAGAAATCATTGGCGGCAACTGGCACGACTGTACCGGCCACAACTGAAGCGGAAAGTGTTGCTGCTAATGCAACGCTGGCAAACTTTGCCCATTTGCCTTTATGTGAAACGGAAGCGGTCATTTTTGTTCTCCAGTGTTCCGGCAAGGAATGAAACATGCCGGTATAATGGGGTTTTTAGAGGGCATCGCCTGAATGAGATGTGAACGGGCTGTTAATCTTTCAAAACCCGCCGAGCTTTAAAGCCGCGCCCGCAAATGCCGCTGCACCAAGCACGCAGCCAAAGCCGATATGAAACCGGAGCAGTGCCAAGCCCGACCCTAGCGCGATGAAAATTGCGGCAACATCAACATGCGCCAGTATATCCGGCAGCGGCGTTATCCCATTGGGGAAAAACAATGTGATGGCAAACCAAAGCCCCAAGCTGGCGATAACGCCGACCACGGACGACGTGACACCCTGCAATGCGCCGGACAATCGCGGCATTGCGCGAACGCGCTCGACAAACGGCGCGCCTGCAAAAATCATCAAAAATGACGGAACAAATGTAAACCAAAGCGTGACGAGTGATCCAATCACGCCTCCCAGCAAAGGGTCAACCATGCCTTGCCGCGCACCAGCCAAAAACCCCACAAACAGCAACACCAGTATCAGTGGCCCCGGCGTTGTTTCGGCCAGCCCCAAACCGGTGATCATCTCGCGCGGCTCAAGCCACTGATAGTGCGATACCGCAACATCGCCGACATAGCTTAGCACTGCATAGGCGCCGCCAAAGGTGACGATAGCGGCTTGCGAGAAAAACAGTGCCAAATCGGTAAATACCTTTGCGCCTTCAATCAGATAAAGCAGACCCAAAGGCGCAAACCAAACGGCTAAACCCATGCCTATTGTTGCCAGCAAACGTTTGATGGAAACCGGCTCTAGAACCGCGTTTTCAACCGTATGCCCTTTAAAAACGAAAAAGCCGAAAACTGCCGCCGCCAAAACCACCAGCGGAAACGGCAAACTGAAAACCGCAATTGCGACAAACGCTGCTATTGCCAATGCAACATGCTGCCAGCCTTTCAAAGCGCGTCTGGAAACGCGCAGCAGCGCTTCGAGCACCAAGGCCACAACAGCTGCTTTCAGGCCAAACAACAGCCCTTCAACAACGGGCAAGTCACCCGCAAAAAAGTAGAGCGCTGAAAGCCCGATCAGAACCACTGCGCCCGGCATCACAAACAGCAGGCCAGAGACGATTCCGCCTTTAATACCGTGCGTCAGCCAGCCAATATAGGTTGCGAGCTGCATCGCCTCCGGGCCCGGCAGCAACATACAAAAATTAAGCGCATTCAAATATCGCGGCTCATCAAGCCATTTTTTCTCATCCACAATCATACGGTGCATGAGCGCGATTTGCCCCGCCGGTCCGCCAAATGACATCACGCCAACTTTGGCGAAGACAGCGATGAGTTCCCGGAATGTAGGAGTGTTAGAGATCATCTCTAATCACCTCAACCGCACCGCCAGCCTCGCGATAGGCTTCAAAACCGCCCTCCAAGTAACGCGCTTTTATCCCTTGATCATTAAGAAATCCGGCAACAGCCATACCCACCTCGTGGCCATGAACGCAAAACACCACAACGCTTTTGCCAGCAAATTCTTGCCACCAGTTATCAGCTGAAAACGGCGCGCGCCAAATGGCACCGGGCATCGCAAGCCCGGACCGGCCACGTGCTGGCGCTTTGCGCACGTCAATGATTGTTAGGTGGTTTGATCTTGAGAGTTCGTCGACAGATATAAGTTCCGGCATAGTAGCCTCCGCATAGTTACGAAGGCGGAACTTGGGGTTGCCCCTGTCGGGGAGCCCGCTTTATCCCCTGCGATTGACAGTTAGCCTCGCATTACAGAATGTCAATCCAAATGAAACAACGTTGCGCCAATGTTCAAACTTGATGCCATTGATCTTAAAATTCTCGATGAAATCCAAAAGGACGGCCGCATCTCAATTGTGGAGCTAGCGCGCCGCGTTAACTTGACCAAAACACCCTGTGCTGAACGGCTGAAACGCCTTGAAAAATCAGGCGCGATAATCGGCTATCACACCCGCCTCAACCCTGAAGCGCTGGATATAGCGCATGTCACCTTCGTCGAAGTGCAGCTGAAATCCACCACCGCAGATGCTTTGGCAGACTTTAACCGCGCGGTTTTGAAAGCCAAAGAAATCCAAGCCTGCCACATGGTGGCAGGCGGTTTTGATTATTTATTGAAAGTGCGCGCAAGCGACATCAAGGGCTACCGCGAAACCCTCGGCCTCGTCATTTCCCGCCTGCCCCATGTACAGCAGACCCATACTTACGTGGTGATGGAAGAAGTTAAAGACGACCCGATTTTGCCGATACCAAAACCAGTCCGCTAGGCTTCACAAAAC
>JANMFT010000367.1:0-4937 GCA_031374255.1 Limoniibacter sp.
CAAAAAAGCCGATGCCAAGTGCTTTTACAACGAGTGCAATGCGCTTGTTTTCGGCCTGCGCTGCGCCGGTCATAAATAGCGCCGTTACTGCGGTGCTGATAATCAGTTTTTTCATCAAACCCATAATATCCTCCCAAGGATTTCAAGTGGAATAGTTCAAGTCAATTCAAGCCTATTTATCTCGGGCAGGCATTATCCGTCTGCCGTCAATTGGAATTCTGCCGTGTTGGTTTTGGCAATAATAAGGTGCACGCCGGCACTTTCAATCATGGCAGCTGAACGGTCATCAATGCCGTCATCGGTGATCATGGTGGCGATGCGCTCGAGCGGGCGAAGCAGCAAACTGGAGCGTTTATGAAACTTCGATGAGTCCACCAGCACCACCAGTTCATCGGCCTGATGGATCAGCTTTTGCTCGGCTTGGATGAGGAGCGGATCTGACTCCATAATGCCCAAGGGGCCAATGGCATGTGCACCCATAAACATGCGTTGTGCATAGAAGTTTCGGGACACATCATTTTCAAACGGCGACAGAATAATGTTTTGCTCGCGGTAAATTGTGCCGCCGGGAAGCAGCACCGTATTTTTTGAATGCTTAAGCAAATGCTCGGCAATCGGGAATGAATTGGTGAAAACCTGACAGCGTTTTGTAGCCAGCGGATGCACCATCTGGAATGTCGTCGTGCCGCCATTAATGATGATGGCATCACCATCATTGCAAAGCTCAACCGCTGCACGCGCAATCGCCCGTTTTTCGCGGATGTAAAGCGTTTCGTTGACGCTGTAGGGTCGTCCCGCCAAGCCGACATATTGCGGCGGGTTGATCGATTCAGCGCCGCCACGCACCCGGCGCAGCTTTTTTTGCAAATGCAGCGTTGCAATATCGCGCCGTATTGTGGCTTCGGACGAGTCCGTCATTTCGACGAGTTCTTGCACGGAGGCCATCGGCTTTTCCTGTACAGCCGACAGAATAATACGATGGCGTTCGTTTTCGTGCATGGCAACCTCCCGAGATTTAAGTTTTCATTGAAATCGCTCAGTGTCAATCAATTTCAATCATAGAGCGGCATAAATAATCATATTGCGTTGCAACATGATTGTTATTGATCATTTATGATTGACTTTAACACTTTGGAAGGGCAGCATTCCGACCCATGTGAAGCGCAAGCTATCGCGCCGGGGAGAGAGATGATGACCAAAGCGGCAACTACAAACCGGCTCGAAAACCTGTGGGACGATGCCTACGCCGCCACATTGGATGAACCCGGCAAGCTGCTTTACCGCTCCAACTTACTTGGCTCAGATTTGCGCATCACCAATTTCGGCGGCGGCAACACGTCGGCCAAAGTGATGCACCAAGACCCGCTGACCGGCGAAGATGTTGAAGTGCTTTGGGTTAAAGGTTCGGGCGGCGACATTGGCTCAATGAAGCTTGATGGGTTTGCAACCCTCTATATGGAAAAGTTGGAGCACCTTCAGACGCTCTATCGCGGCTTGGCCTATGAAGATGAAATGGTTGGCTATCTACCGCATTGCACGTTTAATCTAAACAGTCGCGCGGCGTCGATTGATACCCCTCTCCACGGATTTGTGCCCAAGAAGCATGTGGATCATGTCCACCCCGATGCGGTGATTGCGATTGCCGCTTCACTGAATTCAGAGGCGATCACCAAACAAGTCTATGGCAACCGTATGGGCTGGCTGCCGTGGCAGCGCCCCGGATTTGATTTGGGTTTAAAGCTTGGCCAAATGGCGCGCGATAATCCGCAATACGTCGGCGTGGTGCTTGGCGGCCATGGCGTGTTTACATGGGCCGATGACGCCAAACAGTGTTACCTTCTTACGCTTCAAATTTTGCAGCAGGCAGCAGATTGGCTGGAGGCCAATGGCACAAAGCCGGCTTTTGGCGGGGCAATTGTGGAAGCCTTGCCTGCCGCTCAGCGGCGCGCCCTTGCCTCAAAACTCATGCCGGAAATCCGTGCGCGCATTTCAAAAGACAGCGTCAAAATCGGTTGCTTTGACGATAGCCCAGCTGTGCTGGAGTTTGTGAATTCCGCTGACTTCTCGCGACTTGCCCCTATGGGCACGTCCTGTCCCGATCATTTTTTGCGCACAAAAATTGCGCCCATGATTGTACCGTTTGACGCGGGCGCAGGCGTCGCGGCAACCATCACCCAATTGGATAATTTGGTGGCAAATTATGCAGCGTCTTATGCTGCGTATTATAACCGCTGCAAACGGCCAAATTCGCCAGCAATGCGCGATGCCAATGCGGTGATTTATCTTGTCCCCCAAGTGGGCATGATATCGTTTGCCAAGGATAAAACCACGGCCCGCCAAGCCGCTGAATTTTACATCAACGCTATCAATGTGATGCGCGGTGCTTCCAGCGTCGACGACTACGTCGCTTTACCTGCGCAGGAAGCCTTCGACATTGAATATTGGTTGCTCGAAGAAGCCAAACTTCAGCGCATGCCAAAACCCAAACCGCTGACGGGCAAAGTTGCCGTCGTTACCGGCGGCGCTGGCGGTATTGGCGCGGCGATTGCCGGACGGCTGATCAACGAAGGCGCAGTTGTCATGATTGCTGACCGCGACGGCAAAGCTGCCGAAGACGTGGCAGCTGGTTTCCGCAACCAATTTGGCCACGATGCCGCTACCGCGATCACTATGGACGTGACAGACGAGGCCGCCGTGATTGCGACATTTGCCGAGACCGCGCGGCTGCATGGCGGGGTGGATATTGTCGTTAATAATGCCGGAATTTCCTCGGCAGCGGCCGTTGAAGACACAACACTGGAACTCTGGAACCATAATATGTCGATCCTTGCGACCGGCTATTTTCTGGTGGCGCGGGAAGGCTACCGGATTATGAAAACGCAAGGCTTTGGTGGTTCGTTGATTTTCATCGGCTCGAAAAACGGCGTTGCGGCCTCTGCCGGGGCTGCAGCCTATTGCACCGCCAAAGCCGCTGAAATTCATCTGGCGCGGTGCATGGCGCTGGAAGGCGCGGCACACGGTATCCGCGTCAACGTGGTCAATCCAGATGCGGTTTTGCGTGGTTCAAAAATCTGGCAGGGCGAATGGCGCAAACAACGCGCGGCCAACAATAAAATCGCCGAAGATGATCTTGAAGAGTTTTATCGCAACCGCTCACTTCTAAAGCGCAGCGTGTTTCCGGAAGACATTGCCGAGGCTGTGCATTTTTTTGCCAATGAAAATCTGTCGGGCAAATCCACCGGCAACTTCCTCAATGTCGATGCGGGCAATGCCCAATCCTTTTCCAGATAGGTTTCGTGATGATTCACACAGATGTGATTGCCAAAGACAATAAAGTCCGCACCCAAGACTTGCAGCGCGATTATGACAGTCTGGGCGACAGGCTGGCGCGGCGGAACATTGACATCAACACCGTAAAGGCCAAAGTCAGCGGCTATGGCGTTGCCATTCCCTCGTGGGGTGTTGGCACGGGCGGCACGCGCTTTGCACGCTTTCCCGGTGCAGGTGAACCTAGGCACATTTTTGATAAGCTTGATGATTGTGGCATTATTCAAAAGCTCACCGGCGCAACACCAACCGTGTCGCTGCATATCCCGTGGGATAAGGCAGACCCGAATGAGCTGAAAGCCAAAGCTGCCAGTCACGGCCTTGGCTTTGACGCCATGAACTCCAATACATTCCAAGACCAACCGGGCCAGAAGCGCTCATATAAATTCGGTTCACTCTCCCACACCGATAAAGCCACCCGCAAACAGGCCGTCGATCACAACATCGAATGTATCGAAATTGGCCGCGCGCTTGGCTCAAAAGCAGTGACAGTATGGATTGGTGACGGCTCAAACTTCCCGGGCCAAAGCCATTTCATGCGGCAGTTCGAACGCTATCTCGACAGCCTAAAAGACATCATGGCGGAGCTGCCAAATGACTGGCGGATTTTTACAGAACATAAAATGTTTGAACCGGCGTTTTATTCAACTGTCGTTCAAGATTGGGGTACCAATTATCTGATCGCGCAAGAACTTGGCCCGCAAGCCTATTGCCTTGTTGACCTTGGCCATCATGCCCCGAACACCAATATCGAAATGATCGTGTCGCGCCTCATTCAATTCGGCAAACTGGGCGGCTTCCATTTCAATGACAGCAAGTATGGCGATGATGATTTGGACACGGGATCAGTTGATCCGTACCGTTTGTTTTTGGTATTCAACGAATTGGTGGATGCTGAAACCCGCAAAATCAAAGGCTTTAAACCGAGCCATATGCTTGACCAAAGCCATAATGTGACCGATCCGATTGAGAGCCTGATGGTATCTGCGATGGAAGTGCAGCGTGCCTATGCATTGGCCCTCCTCGTTGACCGTGCAGCACTCGACGGCTTTCAAAAAGATAATGATGCCCTGATGGCGACCGCCACATTGAAAGCTGCTTTCCGCACTGACGTTGAGCCGATTTTGGCAATGGCTCGACTGGATAAAGGCGCGGCGATTGATCCGGTTGGCGCCTATCGGGCATCCGGTTACCGTGCCGCTGTCGCAGCAACACGTCCGGCAGTTTTGAGCGTCGGTGGCGGGATTGTTTAGTCCTGACCCAAGGTCTCTGTTTTGCTGCATCGTTTTTGCGAAAAACGGAACACGCTTTTTGCACGATGCTCTTCAACGCGCCCGCTGAATTACAAATCCAATGGGAATATCGGCCTCGGCACATGTTTGAACGGCAAATGCCGCACATCGGGTGAACATAATGCCCCGCTGTCACAGATGATAATCCGTCCCGCAACCGGCTCAAATGCGGCACGGAAATGCTGCTGTGATTTCAGCGCCACGACACGGCAAGTGGTCGGTTCAATGCCGAACGCGCGGAACTGTTGAAGATCAAGCATTTGGTTTGGATTGGTGACCACCAGCACATCAATGCCAGCGATGCGTAAGACTGCGGTT
>JANMFT010000385.1:0-2483 GCA_031374255.1 Limoniibacter sp.
GTGCGGTCGCGCTATCGTCTTCCACCAGTAGTACGCGCATATCATTCCCCTTGCCGCTGACGGCCATACCGGCAGATGAACCGGTAAAATTAATGCCTCGAAGCAATTTCTGGCAGCCAATGGTTAACAAATAGTGATTCAAACAGGCAATAGGTAAAAGACATAAATAGAAAAATAGGTTAAGCCATTGAAATATATGGGTTAATATTTTTCACACCTGCTAATGTTTTAGGTTAACGAAATACACCAACTGACTCAACTGAATCGTAATTTCAGATCGATTTGTGAAAACCACGTCGTTTACCGGGCCTTAAGCGATAAGGTTTATATTGATGGTTACTGCGCAGAAAGTGTGAATGATCCGGCATTTCTGTTTGTGATTTAAGTAAAATGGGTCGCGTAAAGTGTTGCGTAACGGAAGCCCCGGCTTCCAAGGAGTATGAGTAATGAAGTCACGGGAAAACGCCGTGCGCGTAAAAGAGTTTGCGGTGCGCGAAAAGCGCCGCCGTCTTGCGCAATTGGACTTGATGATTGGTGAATTCAACCGGATGGCCGATGAGCTGACCCACCAAATCGAAATCGAAGAACGAAAAGCTGGAATCACTGACCCAAGCAATTTTGCTTACCCGACTTTCGCCAAGGCCGCACGCCTGCGCCGTGACAACATCATGAATTCGCAACAGGATTTGGCCGATAAACGCGCCGCAGCCGTTGACGATGTGACAATTGCCGAGGGCGAACTTTCACGCGCCGAAGCGCTTGACCACCGCGAAGGCCGCGTGCCCGCACCACTGCCCGAGCGCAATGATGCTGGTTCGATGATCGGGTGAGGTGGGGGGTTGGATTTGGTTTGAAGGAGGCGCCGGGAGGCGCCTTTTTTTGTTTGGAGTGTGTGGTAGGGGAGTTGCCAATTCCTTCCAATCCTCCAAGTTCTAGGTCAATTGCTGAAGATGTCTCTGCCGCCGACTTCTATAAGCAAACTGGCAGCATGGTATAATATACACCAACCGATTTCAGTAAGAACGCCAAGCAATCCTTCATAATACTCAATCGCCTGCTCCAACGAGTAATGACCTAAAGAGTCTGAAAATTCGACACCATTTTTTTCAAGTTCGCGCGCTAAAGTAAGTGCTGCGTCTAACGATACCTCATGACCAAAAATATGAGCGAAATCATTGCGAAAATTATTGAAGCGATCAAAAGCCAATCGGTCAGTTGTTCCAATAAGTCCATGCTGTTCAAGTAATTCAGTTTTATTGGGAAAAGAAATTCTATAGATTTTATCATCTGATCTAAACGTAGAAATCATTTCGATTAACATAGCTTCGAGCGCCAAATGAACTTTCATAACAAGCGCTATTACTTCTGGATCATCACCCAAAATTGAACTGGCAATTACGTCATCAAGTTCGACTTGTCTCGAAGGCTTCCTCATGATTCCAACCTCGGAATTACGTTGATAGTGCATTCAACTTACAAACTGCGCGCACCAACCGCCGCATCTTTCAACACATCCTCAGCCCATTGGTTCAAACTTTTGCCCGATAGCTCCGCAGCCAGTGCTGCCTTGCGGTGCACTTCAGGGTCAACGCGAAACATAACGCGCCCGGAATATGGCTTTTGCGGTTTTTTGCCGATTTTGGCGCAGGTTTCGATGTAATCATCAACCGCTTCGTAAAAAGCCAACTTTAGGTCTTCCACGCTACCCGCATGAAAGCCCACGCCATCGCGAATACCTGCAATTTGGCCAGTTAAAATTCCGTCTTCATCATCATACTCGATGCGGGCTGAATAACCCTTATAATTCATCGTATTCATCACGGCTTTTCTCCTATTCTCTCCAAAAACGTGCGGGCAGCGCGGACTTGATATCGTTTTGCCTCTTTTGCCGGATGCGGGCGATGAAATGTCTCAACCTCACCATCTTTCTCGAACCGGACGCGGGAGCCGTTGCCCTCAATTACCCCTGCTCCCGCTGCGATGAGCAGTTTTTCGATATCCGACCACTCTATCGTGCCCGAAACCGGATCAGCAAAAACGGTTTCAAGTGTTTTGCGGTGTTTGTTGTTCATATGAACATATAGCAATTGCTAGCAGTAATTGCAAGCAGTTGGATTTCCAAACAACAAAAAAGCGGCCGAAGCCGCTTTTTCAAACTCATAAATCAAACCCAAATTTAATGGCGGTAGTGCTGAATACGGGTTGTCCGCAAGCCAGCAAGGCCGTGATCATCAATCGAGGCCTGCCAGGCCAGAAATTCTTCCACTGTCAGCGTATAACGCGTACAGGCTTCTTCGAGGCTGAGAAGCCCGCCCCGCACTGCCGCTACGACTTCTGCCTTACGGCGGATGACCCAACGGCGGGTGTTGGATGGGGGAAGATCAGCTATTGTTAAAGGGCTGCCATCGGGACCGATGACGTATTTTACCCTTGGTCGAACCATTTCGGTCATTGTACGCTCAACTCAATCAAAGACCACACCC
>JANMFT010000404.1:0-10496 GCA_031374255.1 Limoniibacter sp.
TTTGTTAACCATTGGCTGCCAGAAATTGCTTCGAGGCATTAATTTTACCGGTTCATCTGCCGGTATGGCCGTCAGCGGCAAGGGGAATGATATGCGCGTACTACTGGTGGAAGACGATAGCGCGACCGCACAGAGCATTGAGTTGATGCTCAAATCGGAGAGCTTTAACGTCTACACGACTGACCTCGGTGAAGAGGGCGTCGATCGCGGAAAGCTTTATGATTACGATATTATTCTGCTTGATTTGAATTTGCCGGATATGTCTGGCTATGAAGTTTTGCGGTCGCTGCGCCTTGCAAAGATCAAAACGCCAATTCTCATTTTGTCCGGCATGGCTGGAATTGAAGATAAAGTGCGCGGCCTCGGCTTTGGTGCCGATGATTATATGACCAAACCCTTCCATAAAGACGAATTGGTTGCCCGCATTCATGCCATCGTGCGCCGCTCTAAAGGCCACGCGCAATCCGTCATCAACTGTGGTGAGTTGCTGGTCAACCTTGATGCCAAAACCGTTGAAGTTGCTGGCCAGCGCGTGCATTTGACCGGTAAAGAATATCAGATGCTGGAACTGTTGGCGCTTCGTAAAGGCACAACGCTGACCAAAGAGATGTTTCTTAATCACCTTTATGGCGGCATGGACGAGCCGGAGCTTAAAATCATCGACGTCTTTATTTGCAAATTGCGCAAAAAACTCGATTTGGCATCCGGCGGCGATAATTATATCGAAACTGTCTGGGGCCGTGGTTATGTGCTCCGCGATCCAGAGCCGGTTACACAGCGCGCCATTGCTTAATGGGCTAGCTCAGTAATATTGACCAAGGCCGCCTTCGGGCGGCTTTTTTATTGGTCATTTGAATAACGTGATTTTTTTGAAGTAGCGGGCTATCTGATGGAGCCGAGACTGTCGCTCTCATTTTTGAGGATGAGTTTTGCGAAAAACCACACACAACTTTTCGCACTATACCCTCAATATAAAAAGCACCGGAATTGCTTCCAGTGCTTGGTAAATTATTACGGCATTAACCCGATCACGCGGCTATAGTGCGCTCAGCGGGGGCAACGGATTTGATTGCATCAAACAAAATTTCACGGTTGAACGGTTTCATCATATAGCCATCTGCGCCCGCGCGTTTGGCGCGCATGATTCTACCGACATTCATTTCGACAGTAAGCAGAAGTATCTTCACATGCTTGCCATCGGGAAGGCGGCGCAAAGAGGCAATCGCATCATGTGTTTCCATATCCGGAAGGGTTGCTGAAATAATGCAGCAATCGGGCATTTCGTAATTACACATCTCAAGCATATGGTCAGCGGCTTCAGCCTCGTAAACGACGCCGCCTTCGTCTGTGAGAATGCGCTTTGCGATCTTACGAACAACACTTGAGGCATCAACAATCATAAAACGTTTCATTTGTCGGCCCCGTTCTGGCAATTCTCGGTCATTTTAGCGCCGATGGGTTAACAGTCTGGCAAAACGCCATGCTGTTTTTAGCTGAATTGCGCATTTAAATCGACAATTTCACGCGGTTTCAATCGGCTTGGCGGTCATGATGATACGCTCAGAGTTGACGTTGACTGTCAGCGCCAGTTTTGCCTCTTTGGCGAGCAGCAAAGTGTAATAATATTGCACTGCATGGGCATCGATCGGCTCATCAAGCGCTTGATTGTTGTGCAAGCTGATAAATTTTTCAGATACGCGGATCATAGGACCAGCTGCTTTCACGCTAATGGTGTTGCCGTTGGCATCGGACGGGATTTCAATATCCAAAGTGCCGCCACGGGGCACTGAACCGTTGGCAATCAGCATCATGTTTAAGATGAGTTTGACTACAGCTTTCGGCTGATAGGATCTCATGCCGGTCCAGGTAAGGGTCGACTTCTCATTAAACATGAATGCGGCTGCCACGTTTTCAGCGTCCCCGGTATCGATTTGCGATGTGGATGAGCCAGCCGCACCAAAGGCAATACGCATAAATTGCAGCCGCGCGGATGCGTTGCGCGCACTGACATGTATGAGTGCCATGGCATCTGCTTCTGCGCCGGGTTCATCAAGCAGTTCGAGCCCATTATTTAATGCGCCAACGGGTGAAATTACATCGTGGCAAATGCGGCTGCATAATAAAGAGGCCAATTCGCTCGGTGTCAGGGTAAAGATATCAGCCACTTTCGGCACTCCACGGGTCAAGATCGGTTCGATAGCCACGCGCGAAGCGTGAGCTAAGATTATCCTGTTAGAACAGAGACATGGTTAATGAGTTCTAAAGGAATGCCATCCAAATTAGAGCATAGTTTAATGCCATGATTGGCATAACAAAATCAGCCAAGGGCCAACGCGATGAATATGCTCAAAAATATTAGATTGACCCGTGTATTTGCAGTTTTAGCTTCACTCATGTTGGTCATCAATTTTTCCAATAAAGAAGCGCACGCACAAGCTTCAGCCACGTATTCCGGTCAAGAGATCGTTGATGCCGGCCATGGTTTTTTCGGTGCGACGACGGGTGGTTTAGCAACACTGATTGAGAAACTATTCTCGTCATACGGCCAGCCAAACGGATATATTCTGGGCCAAGAAGGCGGCGGAGCGATTGCTGTAGGCGCAACATTTGGCGAGGGAATGCTTTATACTAAAAACGCCGGAGACCACACAGTGTTTTGGCAAGGCCCGTCAATCGGCTTTGATTTTGGCGCGGAAGGATCACGCACCATGATGCTGGTCTATAATTTGAACGCAGTTGAAATGCTGTATCAACGCTTTGCAGGTGTTTCAGGTTCGGCATATATTGTCGGCGGGCTCGGCGCGACTGTGCTTGAAAGCCAGGGCATGATTTTAGTGCCAATCCGCACCGGAGTCGGCGCGCGTTTGGGAGTAAATGTCGGGTATTTGAAGTTGACGCAGCAGGCAACATGGAACCCGTTTTAATCAGAATTCTGTTTATATAACCAACCTTCTAAAAGAGCGGTAAGGAAGGGAAGACAGGCCCTTCGAATTTCTGTATAGGCTCACTTGAGCAGCCTGACATACTATAGCTTGGGCCAAATAATGGTTTCGTCGGGTTAATCTTATCGTGTTGCAAACCGGTCTTGCCGCAGTTTTTGGTTTTTTCGCCGCATTATTTTTGGTGCTGCTGCTGGCCCCGGCTATTGCCCGGCGTGTGAGCGAGCTTACATGGCGGCAGGCGACACGTGTACTGCCGCAATCCTCCGAGGAAATAGCTGCCGGGCGCGATCATTTGCGCGGCCAAAACGCGCTGGACATGCGCAAGCTTGAAATGAAAATGGAAGCTGTTGCTGAAAAAGAACGGCAATTGCGCATTGGTAAACAAGCTTTCGAAGATCAAATTGTTGATTTAAGGAATAGTGCCGAAGAGCTGAACATAAGAATTGCTGGTCTTGAGGCGAACAAAGCCCAGCTGATCCGTGAATTGAATAGTTCTGTTCAAACCAATGCCATGTTGACGACAGAAAACGCTGACCGGGATGTGCGCTTTACAACGTTAAGTTCTGAATATTCGAATTTGCGCGGCGACCATGCGCGGCAGGTGTCCGCCTTTGCTTTGATGCAGGAGGCGCATAACCAAATAGAACAACGCTTCGATATGGCGCGGACTGAAGCGTCCGCATTGCGCTCAAAGGTGTCAGCCGCAGAGTCAGAATTGCGCATTGCCCGCAGCGAAGCCAAGCGGCATGAGGGTGATGCCAAACTCGCGAGCCGTAAGATAATTGCTTTAGAAGCCAAACTGGAGCGGAGTATCCGGTCCATGGCGGAAGCCGAAGAGAGATTGGAGCGGCGTGAAGCGGAATTAAAGCGCCTCAAAGAGCAGACAAGGCAAGGTGCAGCCTCTATTCCAGCTGTCGCTGCCAAAACAGCTACAATGAAGACATACCAAGCAACTGCCCAAATGCCTTCTCAAGTGGCTGTCCAAGTTGCTGCACAAGCGCCTGTGCCGGTTCAAACTGCAACGGCCAAATCTGATCTGATTGTTGCGCAAATTTCAGAGCTTAGACCAGCGTTAAGGACCGCAAATACCGCAAGTGTGGTTGAAAAATCACGATTAAAGACTGAAATGATGGAGCTGGCAGGCCGCGTTACTGCCGAAGCAGCAATGCAAAATCCAAGCATTATGACAAAGGTTGCACAGTTAAAGCCCGGCAGTGCTCTGGCAAATGCGATTTTAAAGCACAATAAAGCCGCTGAATAATCAGGTTTTGCGTGTTTGAGCAGCGTGAAACACGATTGCACTTGTGGCGGTGACGTTGAGGCTGTCTAAATTTGCTGACATCGGAATTGTGACGGCTTCGCACAGGTTTTGAACGTGCATTGGCAGACCGTGCGCCTCTTCCCCAAACACAAAGGCGCTACGTGGCTCAAACCTGACATTTTCGATATTGATCGCGCCTTGCAGTGATAATGCATAAATCGAAAAATCTGCTTTTTTCAATTGCAGAATAATGTCTTCAATTGAACTGGTTTGCAGCCAAGGCAGCACTAGCGTTGCACCCATCGAAACACGAATGGCTTTACGGTAAAGCGGGCTGCAGCATTGGGCGTCAAGTATGACAGCATCGATACCCAAACCTGCGGCATTGCGGAATATTGAGCCGATATTATCTGGATTTGCGATGTTTGAGAGAATGGCAATGCGCTTTTTCTCATTTAAATAAGCCGGCAAATTATTTTCTGTCTTGTCGATTATTCCAGCGGCCAGAATACCGCGATGTACATCAAATCCTGCAATTTGAGCCATGATGGTTGGCGTCGTAACGTAAACCTGAATATGAGTTGGAACGTGCGATAAAATCGTTTCAAGTGGCAAAAGCCTGTCTTCGGCAATCAAGACCGATGATATTTTGAAATGACTTCTGGTTAACAGCGTTTCAAGAATGAATTTTCCTTCGACGATAAACAGTCCATCGCGGCGCAAATCCTTGTCTTTTAGATCGCGATAAATGGCAATGCGCGGATCAAATGCATCAACGACATGTTCAATTAACATAGTCGGCTAAGCAATATCATCGGGCGACAATTGATAGGCTTTTCCGAACCCGCCGTTCAAATCCACACGGGATATTGAAAAACGCCAAAACGCAAAATCCAAGAAGTTGAAATAGAGTTTGGTTTTGGGGTGCATGGCCAGAAATGGCTCCACAAGAGCTGCATGTTCTTTCATTGTTTCCGGCAGACGCATAGCTTGTGCGATAATACTCATGCGCGGATGGGCCAACGGGTCGCCTTTACCGGGTTCACCGATCAACAACGCGCATTTGTTAACGAACCCCAACGCTTGGCTGTGTGCCGACAAATCAGAGATCAGCGTCACCAGCCCTTGGTTCGGGATGCTGGCAACGATGATCCGGCTTACAGACGGCCCGCCGGTCGGAATGTCTGTAAAGGCCAAACTTGCAAACCGCGCATCGCGCAAAAGCGTTTTGGCTAGCCCGCGTGCCTCGTCGTTCGTTTCACGGATTGGGTTAATCTTGTCGGTCACGATTATTTGGGTGCGAGGCGGATGGCACCGTCAAGCCTTATCGTTTCGCCATTGAGCATATCATTTTCGATGATATGCAACGCCAATGCCGCATAATCTTCGGGTGTGCCAAGGCGCGACGGGAACGGCACGGCGGCGGCCAATGCGGCCTGAACATCGGCAGGCATGGCAGCCAGCATAGGCGTGCCAAAAATACCGGGGGCAATTGTCATCGCGCGAATGCCAAAGCGGGCGAGTTCACGCGCAATCGGCAACGTCATGCCGACAATGCCGCCTTTGGAAGCAGCGTAAGCGGCTTGGCCAATCTGGCCGTCATAAGCGGCGACTGATGCGGTGGAGATGATCACACCGCGCTCGCCGGTGCTTTCGGGCGCAAGTGTGGAAGCGCGGGCGGCAAACAGGCGGGCCATGTTGAACGAGCCAATAAGATTGACCTCAACGACGCGGCGGAACAAATCCAAATCATGCGGGGCATCGCGGCCAACGACGCGGGCGGCGGGCGCTATACCGGCACAATTGATCAGGATCATGGCTTCGCCATGTGCGGCAGCGGCGCAAGCCATGGCAGCCTCAGCCGATGCGCCATCACTCACGTTGCAATGCAGTGCCAAACCGCCAAATTCTGCTGCCACTGCTTCCGCATTGGCCATGTTGATATCGAGAACTGCAACCTTGGCTCCGCGTGCCGCCAATGCGCGTGCCGTGCCAGCACCCAGGCCTGAGCCGCCACCGGTGACGATTGCTGATTTGCCTTCGATTTTCATAAACGTTTTCCTAGTGTGGGTCTTTGCCCGAATTAATCTGATGGCCGCGATCCATAAAGCGTGAAATGGCGCGAACCACATCATTTGAGGTTATTGCGCCGGTAATCCGCCCGCCTTCCATCAGCCCGACTGCGCCATCGCGTTTGGCCAGCGCCGAAATAATTGACGCAATTGGTGTATCAGGCTTGGCGGTTGCTGCCAGTTTCACGGCTTTGTCGAGCGTTTCCGGCGCAACGGCGATGTCTTCGGCGCGCAGAACAGTCAGCGGATTGATATGGGACACAAAGCGCGCGACATAATCATTTGCCGGTGAAAATACGATTTGCGCCGGTGTGCCAAACTGCACAATCCGCCCTCCTTCCATAATGGCAATGCGCCCGCCAATTTTAATGGCCTCATCCAAATCATGGCTGACAAACAGAATGGTCTTTTTGAGTGTCGCTTGGAGGTGCAACAATTCATCTTGAAGCCGCGTGCGGATCAAAGGGTCGAGCGCTGAAAACGGCTCATCCATCAGCAATATTGGCGCGCCGGTTGCAAACGCTCGGGCAAGGCCAACGCGCTGCTGCATACCGCCTGACAATTCGCCCACCTTGCGGGTTGCCCATTCAGACAGGCCCACCAGCGATAATTGCTCGGTGACTTTGGTGAGGCGCGCGGCTTCCGGCACGCCTGCAATCTCAAGGCCAAAGCCAACATTTTCAGCCACAGTGCGCCAAGGCAGCAGTGCAAATTGCTGGAACACCATAGATACAGCTTGGCCGCGCAAGGATCGCAAACTTTGCTCGTTACACGCGCCGACATCCACCATGCCGCTGGCGGTTTTGACGTGCACTTTCCCGCGCACAATCGGGTTCAAGCGGTTAACGCCGCGTAGCAGCGTTGATTTACCGGAGCCTGACAGGCCCATCAAAACAACGATCTCGCCTTCATTTACGGTGAGCGAGGCGTTGTGAACGCCCAAAATGGCACCAGTATCTTTTTGGATGTCGCTTCGGTGTTTGCCAAGGTCAGCGAGTTCCAAGGCTTTGGCGGGTTCTTTGCCAAACACGATGCAAGTGTCGTCAAATATAATTGCCGGACTGGCTTCAATTTTCGCCATGATTCAGCTTTTCCCGAAGCGGAAAATGCGATCGAGCATTATGGCAACCACAACAATCACCATTCCAGCTTCAAAGCCTAAAGAAGTGTTGACGGTGTTAAGTGCGCGCACAATAGGCACGCCGAGACCATCTGCGCCGACCAAAGCCGCAATCACCACCATAGACAGCGAAAGCATAATGGTTTGGGTGAGGCCCGCCATGATTTGCGGCAAGGCAGATGGCAGTTCCACTTTCCATAATACCTGGTTTTTGGTTGCGCCAAAAGCCAGCGCTGCTTCCACCAATGGCTGCGGGGTGGCTGAAATACCAAGATATGTCAGGCGGATCGGGGCAGGCAGCACAAATATTGCTGTAGCGATCAGGCCCGGCACCATGCCTATACCGAAGAAAATGATTGCAGGAATGAGATAGACAAAGGTTGGTAGCGTTTGCATCAAATCTAATATTGGCTGCAAAAACGCATAGAGTTTGGGCCGGTGGGCGCAAGCGATGCCTATTGGCACTCCAATGGCCATACAGATCACGCAGGCTGACAGCACCAACGTCAGCGTTTCAACAGTTTCATCCCAATAGCCTTGGTTGAGAATAAACGCGAAGCCGAGAACGGTGAGGATAACAATCGGGATAGAACGCTGCAAATACCAGCTGATTAAAACGAAAGCTGCAATAATAAAAATTGGGTGAGGTGTGCCAAGGATAAACAGAAGGCTGTTGATGAGGGCTTTCATACCAAGCGCCAGACCGTCAAACAGCCAGCCGAAATTATCTGTCAGCCAAGTCACCACCTGTTTGGCAGCGGGGCCGACCGGAATCTTGTAGTTTTCCATCCATTCCACGGCGCGCACCCCGGTCGTAAAATCGCGCCACTTAGGTGGCGCGACTATAATCCGTTTTTACAAGTTGAATGGCAAGTTACATACCAAGTGCGGTTTTAATAGCGGCCATTGCATCACCGCCATCTTTGGTTGTTACGCCTGCCAGCCAAGGCTCAAGCGCTGCGGGGTTTGCCTTCATCCACGCCATTGCAGCTTTGCCGGGCTCTTCGCCCTTGTCGAGGATCGCGCCCATAATCTCATTTTCCATTTCAAGCGAGAACTTCAAATTGGTGATGAATTTGCCGGCATTCGGGCACTCGGCAACGTAGCCTGCGCGCACATTAGTGTGCACAGTTGCGCCGCCGAAATCCGGCCCGAACACATCATCACCGCCTGATAAATATGTTAGCTTGAAATTCGAGTTCATCGGGTGCGGCGCCCAGCCCAAAAACACGATTGGTTTGTTGTCTTTGTTGAGTTTGGCCACTTGCGCGAGCATGCCCTGCTCTGAGGATTCGGCAACTTCAAAACCTTTGAGTTCAAACGAGCCTTTCTCGATCATTTCAAGGATCAAGCGGTTGCCATCATTGCCGGGTTCGATGCCGTAAATTTTGCCTTCAAGCGCGTCTTTATTAGCAGCGATTTTTGCAAAATCGGTAATGCCCAAAGCAGCACCAGCTTCGTTGGTGGCAAGTGTATATTTTGCGCCGGTTAGGTTTGCGCCAAGCGTCTCAACGGTTTTGGCGTCGAGGTATGGCTGCAAATCGGCAGTCATGGTTGGCATCCAATTGCCCAAAAACACATCGATATCTTTATTGCCAAGCGAAGCGTAAGTCACCGGCACCGACAGCACTTTGATTTCGGTCTGGTAGCCAAGCGCCTTCAAAATCTCAGTGGACGCAGCAGTTGTGGCTGTAATGTCGGTCCAGCCAACATCGGAGAACCGTACCGTGCCGCAGCTTTCAGGCTCAGCCGCAAACGCCGCGCTGGATGATAGCAAAAGGATTGCTGCCAAAGTAATTGAGGTTTTCGTCATAGTTTTCTCCCAAATGCCCGTTCGGGCTTGTTAATTTTCCCAAATCAATCAGCTTGTTGGCCACATGGCAAGAGTTCCCCCCATCATATTGTCGTGGACGGTTAAGTGCGGGACTCCCTTGCTCTTGATTTTTGGTGTTTGAAAGGCTGCGTAATCATCAGAATCGACATACAAATCATCCATGGCCAAACTTTATTTTAACTACGCAACCATGAATGCCGGCAAATCCACTTTGCTGTTGCAGGCGGCGTTCAACTACCGCGAGCGCGGTATGGAGGTGATGCTGTTTGTGGCGGGCCATTACCGCAAGGTGGACGACACGGGTTACATTTCATCGCGCGTTGGCCTTGATTCTGAAGCCGCCATGTTTGTTGAAGGCGATGATTTGTATCAGCGCATTGCCGATCACCATCGATCGAAAAACGTCGCCTGTATTTTTGTCGATGAAGCACAGTTTTTGTCTGAAGCCCAAGTCTGGCAATTGGCGCGGATTGCCGACAATCTCGGCATTCCGGTAATGTGTTATGGCCTTCGAACCGATTTTAGAGGCGAATTGTTTGAGGGTTCCAAAGCGCTTCTCGCTATTGCCGATGATTTGCGTGAAGTGCGCACGATCTGCTGGTGCAGCCGCAAAGCCACAATGGTGGTGCGTGTGGGTCTCAACGGCAAAGTCGCCAAAGAAGGCGATCAAGTGTCAATCGGCAAAGAGGCTTATGTTTCGCTCTGCCGCCGCCACTGGGAAGAGGAAATGGGCCGCGTACCCAGCAGTGATTTGATTGGTGAGGGGCAAATCGAACCCGCTGAGTAGCTCAGAACTTGGTATTTTAGTAGCCGTCCCTTTTCAAATGGCATCAAGCATTCTTATATGCAGCATTCAGATTTCGAACGGGGATTAATCAATGGCCAGCTTGCAAGACTTTGATGCCGAAATTGCCAAGGCGCGCGATGGCGTGGCCGAGATGGCCAAAAAGATTGATCAGTCCGGCACGGTACTGGAAACGATCGCCAAGGCCGACAAGAAAATCGGCTCGGCTGATTTTGATATTGAAAACGCCCGTATCGAAGATGTGCTGCGCCAGCAAAAGGTGATGGAAGCCGATATTGCTGATCTGATTATCGGGCTTGAAGACGCCACCAACGTGTTCGGCTCTGAATTCGAGAGCATGAAGTCGTTCACGGCGATGGAAAGCTTCATCGGGTTTTTCTCCAAAGCCCGTGCGCAGCGTATGCGTTCTGATCGCGTGCGCAACATGTCTCTCGCCGGTAATTTGCAGGAGCTTTTGTCAAA
>JANMFT010000416.1:0-3978 GCA_031374255.1 Limoniibacter sp.
CAGAAATCGACATTTTGTCTCTCTTGCGTTTTCTTGTGTGGGGTGAGGCTCAAAATTGAACCGGTTTAAACAGCAATGCCGGGTTCTAGCCCCGGCACGCTTCAATTTTACGAAAGAGCGTTCCGATTATGCGTCGGCGAGCGCGGCTTCTACCGGCGCTTCAACTGCGGCACCGACATCAACGCCCATACGGCCCTGCTGGCGCTCAATGCCATCAATTACGGCTTTGGCGAAGAGGTCGCAATAAAGCGAAATCGCGCGGGCAGCATCATCGTTGCCAGGAATTGGAAAGTCGATTTTGTCCGGATCGCAATTGGTGTCGAGCAAAGCCACAACCGGAATGCCAAGACGTTTTGCCTCTTCAATCGCAATAGCTTCTTTATTGGTGTCGATGATCACCATCAAATCAGGGGTTGAACCCATGTTTTTGATGCCGCCCAAAGCGCGTTCAAGTTTGTCTTTTTCACGGTCGAGAACCAGACGCTCTTTCTTGGTAAAACCCTGAGCGTTGTTGCCCAAAAGCTCATCCAATTCGCGTAAACGCTTGATGGATTTTGAAATGGTCTGCCAGTTGGTGAGCATGCCGCCGAGCCAGCGCGCATTCACATAATACTGGGCAGAACGGTTAGCCGCGTCCGCAATCAAATCTGATGCCTGACGTTTTGTGCCAACAAACAAAACACGGCCACCCGAGGCAACAGTGTCAGAAATCTTTTTCAGAGCTTGGTGCAGCAATGGCACGGTCTGCGACAGATCGAGAATATGGATATTGTTGCGGGTGCCAAAAATGTACGACGCCATTTTCGGGTTCCAGCGGTGGGTCTGGTGACCAAAGTGAACTCCAGCTTCCAAAAGCTCACGCATGTTAATATCTGGCAATGCCATGATTGTAGTCCTTTTCCGGTTTGCCTCCACGGGGTTTGACGGCCAAGGCCGCCACCGGTGGTTATCTGCTGAATTGCAGCTTAACCTATCCCCGTGTGTGGGATATTGGTGCGGTTAGACGATTAGGGGGAGGATTGCAAGGTGGGAACGGTCAGTTTGGCTAGCTTCAAGTTATCTGTCGTAATCCAAATTTTATCCCTTGAGGATCAACACAATTTGCAAACCGCCCAAATCCTGGTTCGTTAGGAGATGGCTCATCACACTGCCCTCCTAACGCAATAACTTTTTTCACCGCAGCTTCTATATCTTTGACCTCGAAATAAACTACAATATTTGGGGTAGTGTCATTGCCATGAACTCCGGCCTTGACACTTCCAGTGTCAAACCAGCCACCATTCTCCATCGGTGTATAGGGCCAATTAAACAACTCACCGAAAAATAATTTTACCGATTCATCATTTTGCGCGCCAATTTCAATGTATGAAGGTTGCACGGATCATTCTCCTCTTTCATTTATAGTCGCTATTTTACAGCAAAAAAGAAATAATTAATCCGCTTTGCACGCCACCGTCGGCAGCATGTCCAACTCCGTCATTGCGCCCTTCAAAGCAAAATCGCCATAATCCATTTCAAGATCGCGGGTAATGCCATTGTCATAAAGCTTAAACGTGATGCGGTATTGTGGCTCGGATTCGCCGCTGGTTTCTTCAGTCGGGTCAAAATAAGCAATTGTCACTGGCCAAAATTGCTGGTCTTTCAGCGAAGTGGCTTTTGCCAACTCCACATCATCCTTGGCATTGGCGGTTTTTTTTCCTATCACCACCGAGGTCTTCATCAACCGGTCGCCTTGGTCGGTGCCATCAAACAAAGACGTTTCGTAAAACGTGTCACCCGCCTCAGCGCGCTTTATGAGTTCAGCGAGGTGCATGGTCGGAAACTGCGATGGCTCCAGCTTCACATCCATCGGGTCAGGCTTCTCGACATCAACCTCGATGCCTTTAGCGTCGCGTGTTGCTGAACCACGCAACTCTTTATCGAGTTTTTGGTCGGTGAACGTCTTGGTAACAAAATTGAATTCGTTGCCGTCACCGCTCTCAAACGTTGTGGTTTGCTGGTCGGTGATGCGCAAATTTTCGGGAAGTTGCATCCGCAGCACAAAGCGCATGTTCATGGTGTAACCATCGCAGGCTGAGCCATCAAACTGAAACACCAGCCGCCCGTCCATACCTGAAATGCCGGATTGTTCGGTGGAGCGGTCAAGTTTGATATCATAAACTGCACGGTGAGGCGTGAACACAGTATTGGCGATTACAGGCGTTGCACTCAAAAGGGCTATTCCGAATGCAGGCAAAAAACGATTGAACATCAATATTCCTTTGGAGCCTAAAAGCGGCAGTGCGCGCCTTGACTTTGCCCATTGTGATGGCAGAAGCGTGGCACGTTGGAAAGCACCATCCAAAATCATACTCGTGTGCAACGCTTAAGGAAGCATTATGTCAGACAATACTGCTGAAAACATTGCCGCCAGATTGGCCGCTCTCGGTCTGGAATTGCCCGCAGCATCCCCACCCGCCGCCAAATATGTGCCAGTCGTGATCGCCGGTAAAATGCTTTATACCTCTGGCCAACTGCCGCTCAAAGGCGGCAAACTCACTTCGATTGGTTTGGTTGGCCGCGATATCTCCATTGAAGAAGGCCAAGACGCCGCGAAATGGTGCGCAATGAATGTTTTGGCACAAGCTAATGCGGCGGCGGGCGGCTTGGAAAACATTAAGAAGCTGGTGAAAATAACAGTGTTTGTGGCTTCAACAGCCGATTTCACGCAACAACATATTGTTGCCAATGGCGGCTCTGAATTGTTTTTCGCAGTGCTCGGCGACGATGTTGGCGCGCATGCACGATCAGCTGTTGGCATGGCCTCCCTGCCCCTCAATGCACCGGTTGAAATTGAAGCGGTGTTTGAACTGAAATGAGTCTCGACTGGCTCACCGCCAAACCAATCGCTCATCGCGGGCTGCACGACATGAACGTTACGCGGTTTGAAAATACGCTATCAGCGTTTGAAGCAACTTGCGCCGCAAATTACTCAATCGAGTGCGACGTGGTGCTGTCTGCCGACAGCGTGCCGATGGTATTCCATGATTTGACGCTAGATCGCCTAACCATCAAAACTGGTGACGTAGTCGCCCGCACGTCCGAAGAACTCACCAAACTGCACATCGGCGGCACGGCTGATTGCATCCCTACTCTTGCCGACGCTTTGGCAATGGTCGGTAGCCGCGTGCCGATAATCATCGAACTCAAGGGCCATAACGGAGACGATGTTCGCCTCGTCGCCGCTGTCGCCAAAGTGCTGGCAAACTACAAAGGCCATGCCGCGATCATGTCTTTTGATCATTGGCTGATCCGCCGGTTCCAACATGATGCAGCAGGCATTCCAGCTGGCCTCACAGCCGAAGGCACCAAAGCCGGCGATCTTGAAGCCCATTTCGCCATGCTTAGCGCGAACCTGTCTTTCGTTTCATATAATGTACATCATTTGCCCAATAAATTCATTAGTTTTTGCCGCGAGAAATTGGCCATGCCCGTGATCACGTGGACGGTGCGCAACCCTGAAACCGTGGCACTGACCAAGGCTCATGCTGACCAAATGACATTTGAAGGGTTTGCGCCATAACGCCTTATTGCAGAGCGCAGAAGCAGCGCTATCTTGGCAGCCATGTCCACTGATTTCCGATTCACCGCAGCCACCAGCTTTTCCGCATTCACCTGCGGAGAATGGGAAACCTTGCCCGGCACCAAGCGAGGCGAACCCGGCTATAATCCGTTTATCAGCCATGCCTATTTATCAGCGATGGAGCAAAGCGGCAGCGCCACGCCGCGCACAGGCTGGGCCCCCCGCCATTTGCGAATGGATGATGCCAGCGGCAAACTCGTGGGCGCGGTGCCATGCTATGCCAAAAGCCATAGCCAAGGCGAATATGTTTTCGACCATGGCTGGGCAGATGCTTATGCCCGCGCAGGTGGCGACTATTATCCGAAACTTCAAGCCACTGTGCCGTTCACTCCTGCCACCGGGCCGCGTCTGTTGGC
>JANMFT010000453.1:0-5161 GCA_031374255.1 Limoniibacter sp.
TCAGAATGTGCGGTGAGGCTGTTGGCTACAGCAGGGTGAACGCCCGCCCAATTATCTGATCCGAAATACATGAATGTGTCGTCCTGATTTATGCGTTGATGCTGTTTCGCGCGGCAGGCTTAATCGATCAAGCCATTACTCCACAATTTTTGGCTCGCGCAATTTTATTGCGTGAAGACGCATTGCCGCGCGTATTTTATGTGCTTGAAAGCCGCTTTAAAATATGCGAAACAGTTTAGGTCAATAACACTGACATATTTAACGCAGCGCCTTTGCCGCATCGATTCATTCTCGAAGCAGCGATAAAAGGCTCTCTGCGCTTGCTGTCACGGTATTGTGCGATAGATGGTTTACAGAGGGAGGCTTTGACATGACACATGATTTAAACGCTGTAATTTCAGGCGCGAACATCAATAGTGTGGCTGCTAAGACCACCAATATGACCACAAAGCCATTCGCCTTTACCAACGGCTTTGCGCCGCAAGGCATGTACACCGGCAAGGCTGAGCATGATGCCTGCGGTGTTGGCTTTATTGCTGATATGAAGGGCCGTCGCTCGCACCAGATTATCGTTGATGGTTTGGCGATGCTTGAGAACCTCACGCATCGTGGCGCAGTTGGCGCAGACCCGTTGATGGGTGATGGTGCAGGTTTGCTCACGCATATTCCGCATCAATTGTTTAAAGATGAGATGGCAGCCCAAGGCGTGAACTTGCCGGAGCCCGGCCAGTATGCCGTTGGCTATTTGTTTATGCCGCTCGATGCGACAAGGCGGGCGCGTTGCGAAGACATTGTGAAAGCTGTGATTGCCGCTGAAGGCCAGATATTTTTGGGCTTCCGCGATGTGCCGGTTGATAATTCGTCATTGTCAAAAGCGCCGGAGATTGCGGCAACTGAGCCGTGGCATAAACAGGTATTTATCGGGCGCGGTGCATCAATTGTCGATGATGATGAATTTGAGCGCCGTCTGTTTATTTTACGCAAAGTCATCTCGAACCGGATTTATGGCACAGGCGACATCTCGAGCGAGGATTTTTACACCGTCTCAATGTCGGCCCGGACGATCGTGTATAAGGGCATGTTTCTGGCCTATCAGGTCGGGGCTTATTATAAAGATTTGACAGACCCGCGCTTTGTCAGCGGTCTGGTGCTGGTGCACCAACGGTTCTCGACCAACACGTTCCCATCGTGGAAACTTGCGCACCCCTACCGGATGGTGGCGCATAACGGCGAAATCAACACGGTGCGCGGCAACGTTAACTGGATGGCGGCGCGGCAGGCTTCGGTTGATTCTGAGTTGTTCGGTAATGATATTTCCAAGCTGTGGCCAATTTCATACGAAGGCCAATCAGACACGGCGTGTTTTGATAATGCGCTCGAGTTTTTGTGGCAGGGTGGCTATGATTTGCCGCATGCGATGATGATGCTTATCCCCGAGGCGTGGTCAGGCAATAAGTCGATGGGCGCAGATCTGAAGGCGTTCTACGAATATCATGCCGCATTAATGGAGCCATGGGACGGCCCTGCTGCTGTGGCCTTCACCGATGGCCGCCAGATTGGCGCAACGCTTGACCGTAATGGTTTGCGCCCGGCACGCTATATCGTCACCCGCGATGACCGCGTGATTATGTCTTCTGAATCCGGCGTGCTGCCAGTCGCTGAAAAAGACATTGTCAAAAAATGGCGATTGCAGCCTGGCCGTATGCTTTTGATCGACCTTGAAAAAGGCCGCATCATTGCAGACGATGAAATCAAGGCCGAGGTTGCAGCCTCGCATCCGTATAAAAAGTGGCTCGCAAAGACACAGCTTGTGCTCGAAGATTTGAAACCCGTTACGCCGCGATCACTCCGCGCGGACGTGGCGCTGCTCGACCGTCAACAGGCGTTTGGTTATACGTTTGAGGACGTCAAAATCCTGATGGCTCCGATGGCCACAACCGGCCAGGAGGCGACGGGTTCAATGGGCACAGACACGCCGATTTCGGCAATGTCTGATAAATCGAAACTGCTCTACACCTATTTCAAGCAGAACTTTGCTCAGGTGACCAACCCCCCGATTGACCCGATCCGCGAAGAACTGGTGATGAGCCTCGTCTCATTCATCGGTCCGCGCCCGAACCTGTTTGATTTGGAGGGCGTCTCGAAGAAAAAGCGTCTCGAAGTACGCCAGCCGATTTTGACCAATGGCGATCTGGAAAAAATTCGCTCGATTGGCCATTCGGAAGATCAGTTTGATACTAAAACGCTGGACACAACCTATGCTGTGTCAGAAGGCGCAGCGGGTATGGAAGATGCGATTGCGCGGCTCTGCCAACGTGCAGAGGCAGCGGTTGCGGGTGGCTATAACATCATCATTCTGTCTGACCGCAGCTTGGGTCCGGATAAAATTGCAATACCGGCGCTGCTCGCAACGGCAGCGGTGCATCATCATTTGATCCGCAAGGGTTTGCGCACATCTGCCGGTCTGGTGGTGGAATCCGGTGAACCGCGCGAAGTGCATCATTTCTGCTGTTTGGCCGGATACGGCGCGGAAGCGATCAACCCTTATCTGGCGTTTGATACGCTGATTGACATGCACACACGCGGCGAGTTTCCGCCGGAGGTGGACGCCGGTGAAGTTGTCAGCCGGTTTATCAAGTCCATTGGCAAGGGCATCCTTAAAGTCATGTCCAAAATGGGCATTTCGACATACCAAAGCTATTGCGGCGCGCAGATTTTTGATGCGGTTGGGCTGTCGTCTGAGTTCATTGCCAATTACTTCACCAATACCGCGACCATGATTGAGGGCGTTGGCTTGGCGGAAATCGCGGCAGAAACCGTGTCACGCCATACGGAAGCATTCAGCGATGATCCTCTGCTCAAAAGCAACTTGGCCTATGGCGGCGAATATGTGTTCCGTATGCGCGGCGAAAAGCACGTTTGGTCGCCGGATGCGGTGGCAAAACTGCAGCACGCGGTGCGGCTGACGGACGTGAAAGCCTACCGCGAATATGCCGATATGGTGAACGCGCAGGCTGAACATGCGAGCACCATTCGGGGGTTATTTTACATTAAACCGGCCAATGAAAACGGGCGCAAACCCGTTGATCTCTCCGACGTTGAGCCAGCCTCAGATATCGTCAAGCGCTTTGTAACCGGCGCAATGAGCTATGGCTCAATTTCGCGTGAGGCACACGCAACCTTAGCGGTGGCAATGAACCGTATTGGCGGCAAATCGAACACCGGCGAAGGCGGCGAGGAATCCGATCGCTTCGTGCCGTTGTTTGACGGTTCACCCAACCCTGAGCGTTCTGCGATCAAGCAGGTAGCATCGGGCCGGTTTGGCGTGACGACGGAATATCTAGTCAACTCCGACATGATGCAAATCAAAGTGGCGCAGGGTGCAAAGCCCGGCGAGGGCGGGCAGTTGCCGGGCCATAAGGTCGATGCAACGATTGCCAAAGTGCGGCACTCAACGCCTGGCGTCGGCTTGATTTCGCCGCCGCCGCACCATGATATCTATTCGATTGAAGATCTGGCGCAGCTGATTTTCGATCTGAAAAACGTCAATCCCGAGGCCGATGTATCGGTGAAACTCGTGTCTGAAGTGGGCGTCGGCACGGTTGCGGCTGGCGTTGCAAAGGCGCGCGCTGACCATATTACGGTATCAGGCATGGAAGGCGGAACCGGCGCTTCGCCGTTGACGTCGATCAAACATGCCGGTTCGCCTTGGGAAATGGGCATTGCCGAGACCCACCAAACGCTTGTGTTGAACGGGCTTCGCAGCCGTGTGGCCTTGCAGGTGGATGGCGGCCTCCGCACGGGGCGCGACGTGATTGTCGGCGCACTGCTCGGTGCCGATGAGTTTGGGTTTTCTACCGCGCCGCTGATTGCGGTTGGCTGTATCATGATGCGCAAATGCCATCTCAATACCTGTCCGGTGGGTGTAGCCAGCCAAGATCCTGTTTTGCGCTCGCGCTTTAAAGGCACGCCGGAGCATGTGATTAACTTCTTCTTTTTTGTAGCCGAGGAAGTGCGCGAGTTTTTGGCGGCCATGGGTTACACCAAGCTGGAAGACATTATTGGTGAAAGCCAGCTGCTTGATAAACAAAGCGCGATTACGCATTGGAAATCCAAAGGCCTCGATTTTACCAAAATCTTCTACAAGCCCGATGCACCGCGCGAAGCGATGACGTGGACTGAGCGGCAGGTTCACCCGATTGATGATGTGCTCGACCGGACGTTGATTGCTGAGGCCGAGGCTGCATTGGAGCGCCGTCAACTGGTGACGATTGATACCAAGATCAACAATACCGACCGCTCAACGGGCGCTATGCTGTCGGGCGCAATTGCCAAACGCTACGGCCATAAAGGCCTTCGCGACGGCACGATTACGGTCAATCTCACCGGCACCGCGGGCCAAAGTTTCGGCGCGTTTTTGGCGCGCGGTGTAACCTTCAACTTGGAAGGTGATGCCAATGATTATGTTGGCAAAGGCCTTTCCGGTGGACGTCTGATTGTCAAACCGGCCCATGATACCGGCATCGTTCCGCATCAGTCGATCATTGTCGGCAACACTGTTCTCTATGGCGCAATTGAAGGCGAGTGTTACTTCTCCGGTTTTGCCGGTGAGCGGTTCGCCGTGCGCAACTCAGGCGCGATTGCCGTTGTTGAGGGCGTGGGCGACCATGGCTGCGAATATATGACCGGCGGCGTGGTGGTGGTGATAGGGCCAACGGGACGCAACTTTGCAGCCGGCATGTCGGGCGGGATTGCCTATGTGCTGGATGAAGCCGGTGACTTTGCCACGCGCTGCAATATGGCGATGGTCGAGCTTGAGCCGGTGCCGGAAGAGGATGATCTTCTCGAACGCCTGCATCACCATGGCGGCGACCTTGAAGCCAAAGGCCGTGTAGATATTGATCAGGATATGACCAGCCATGATGATGAGCGGCTGTACCAGCTGATTTCAAACCATGTGCACTATACAGGCTCAGCGCGGGCGAAGCACATTTTGGACAATTGGGCTGAGTTCCGCTCCAAATTCCGCAAAGTCATGCCGGTTGAATACCGTCGTGCTTTAGAAGAAATGCAGCGGCAACAGACCATGATAGCAGCGGAGTAGAACCATGTTGATGTCCACCACATCTACGCTCGAGGGTGTCGAGATTTTGGAATATCA
>JANMFT010000253.1:0-4547 GCA_031374255.1 Limoniibacter sp.
TGAGAGCCGCAAAAAAATCATCATTGACGGTTGCTGTCGTTGCCGCGGCATAATGCGGGTAAAGCGGAAACATGACGATGCGGTCGCAACCAGCTTTGGTAAGGCGCTCAATCCCACTTTCAATAGAAGGCTGGCCGTAGCGCATGCCCCAATCGACAATCACATTTTTATGCTCGCTCAAAAGCACCTGTAATTTTTCAGATTGCGAGCGTGTGTAAGTGCGCAAATAGCTCTCATCAAGATCATTGTTCCAAATCTCGGCATAAGCTTTGGCAACTTTCTTGGGCCGCGTGTTTAAAACGATGCCGTATAGGATTGGATACCACAGCGCGCGCGGCCATTCGATGACGCGTTTGTCGGATAGAAATTGTTTGAGGTAACGCCGCAAGGCGGGTGCTGTTGCCGCATCCGGGGTGCCGAGGTTGACAAGCAAAACGCCGACCTTGCCAATACGCACTTCAGGGTGGTCCGGCGTAAGCGGCCCGACTGCCTTTGAAAGGGTGCGTGATAGGCGCGGGTCAACATTCATGGGTAATGCTCCGGCCAATATGCCTTACGTTAGCGCAAGTGGAAGCGCTCAACTAAGAATAGTTCTAAGGTTGTTGGCTGGTCAATTCAATGGCTAGGGAAAGTTTGGTCGGGCTTGCCAGTGAGACGGATTGCCTCAACCTTGAATTCTTGGTGGTGTAATACTTGTCACTGCAGGCAATGCCGGTGGCGGCGGTGTGCGGCTGGTGCGTACAAGAGAAAATTGTGAGCCGCTGGCTGCCGTGCAGTTCAATTGCTGCTGCTGCACTTGCAAACAGTTCACTTGGCTTGTTGTGCCACGCACCAGCGACCGGAGTGTCAGATTGACCAGATTGCCATTGGTTACCGTATAATTTCCTTCAGCAAGCCGTGCGCCGGTATCGGCGGCATAAGATGTGAAGAGGCCATTGCCAAACGTTGAAATGGCAACGCCGTCAGTCCCAATCCAATTGCCCTGCGGGCCCAATTGCTGGGGTTCGACAATAGCGGGGAGCGAAGAGTCAGAGCCGGATACGACGCACCCGGTCAGAGCCAAGCCAGCAAGAACCACAGAGGCTGCAATTGACAGTTTTTTCATTTCACACCGGCTTTTGAACTGCCGCTCCAAATTTCTAAAGGATTTGTGACTGTAGAAATTGGTAAAATCAAGTTCAGAAACGTCTTTATTCAAGTCCGGCACCGATATCTGCTTGTTATTGCACCAGAATGTTTCTGAACTGCCACGGATCTTTGACATCAATATTCTCATCAAAAAATCCCGGTCGCCCTGTAAGCGGTGTCCAATCTGTATAATGGCCTTCCATAGGGCCGAGATATCGCCGTTGAATTTCTATGCAGCGCTGGAAATCCATTTCGTCAGTTTCAACAATACCGGCGTTCGGATTTTCCAGCGCCCACACCATGCCGGTGATGACCGCAGATGTCACCTGCAGTCCCGTTGCGTTTTGGTAAGGCGCAAGTTTGCGGGCCTCTTCGATGGATAGTCTTGAGCCATACCAATAAGCATTTTTGGCGTGACCGTAGAGCAAAACACCAAGCTCATCGCTGCCATCGCTGATTTCGTTTTCGTCGAGAACGTGGAACGTGGCTTGAGGTTTTCCAGCCGCGCCAAACATTTCATGGAGCGATAAAATCGCGTGGTTGCACGGGTGATAGGCGTAGTGGCAGGTTGGGCGGTAGACGACTTTGCTTTTTTTGGCGTCTTTCCTGCGGTCTTTCACGGTGAAATAATCAGCAATTGAAATTGATTCATTGTGCGTAACCAAAAACCCGTATTGCGGGCCGGGGGCAGGGGCCCACGTGCGAACGCGGGTGTTTGCGCCGGGCTGTTCTAAATAAATCGAAGCTTTGCAGCCTTTTTTGTGTTTACGCGCGGTTTTGGGTTTCCAATTTTCATGTGTGCCCCAGCCGAGTTCGGCAGGTTGCAAGCCTTCTGAAATTAATCCTTCCACCGACCAAGTATTCCAAAACACATCGAGTGGTTTGGCCGCTTTTGTGCGCTGCGTATCGCGCTCGGCAACATGGATGCCTTTGACACCAGCGGTTTTCATCAACCGCGCCCAGCCATCACGGTCATTGGGCTTGGGTGTTTCAAACTCCAGCCCTAAGTCTTTTGAGAGGTTAACGAGTGCCTGTTTCACAAACCAAGATACCATGCCAGGATTGGCACCGCAGGCGGAAACCGCAGTTGGCCCATGTGGTTTTTTGCGTTTTTCACCGCGCACAGCCTCTCGCAAGACGTAGTTGGTGCGGGCAGCATTTCCAGCCTTGGCGTCATAGTAAAAGCCGAGCCAAGGCTCCACTACCGTATCAATGTAAAGTGCACCGAGTTCGCGGCAGAGTTTCATAATGTCGAGTGAGGAGGTGTCGACAGACAGATTGACACAAAAGCCTTGACCGCCACCTGAGGTCAAAAGCGGCGCTAAGAACTCGCGGTAGTTTTCGCGTGTCACGGCCTCGCGGATAAAACGCACGCCGTGTCTTGCGGCAATATCCGCGTTTTCACCTTCCGGATTGGGATCGATAATCACCATGCGCGATTTATCAAATGTGAAATGCCGCTCAATGAGTGGCAGCGTGCCCCGCCCGATTGAGCCAAAACCGATCATCACGATAGGGCCGGTGATGGTGGCCAAGACTTCGTGGGATTTCGAGGATTGCTCGTTCTTGTATTTCTTATCCATGATGCGCTCTTATAGGCCGTCAGAGGTTAAGAGCGAATGCTTATTGATGCTTTTTCAAGTTCGTCCGCCAAGCGGTCAGCAGCTTGAAGCATGCCTTTATAGCGGCGCTCATCCTCGTTCATTTGGCGCAAGGCAGCGGCCAGTTTCAGCGCGTCGCCGCGTGCCACGGTTTGGGTCAGTGGTTCAACGCCGATACGAATGGTGAAAAGGATATCGCCAGAGGTCGGTAGTTTTGTCAGCGTCTGGCGCTCAGACCGGAAATAGCCTTGGTTGATTATAGGATTGTCGAGTTCAAATTCACGAATTGGTTCGCCATGACTGCCGGGGTGGTGCAGCGCATTGTCAGGATAGATCGACCAATTGGCGCGTATTACAGGTTTATCTATCGCCAGAGTATCAAACATACGGGCAATAATGGCTGCGTTGCGGGTGCCGTTGCCAAAGCCCGGCACGGTGTCATGAACAATGTGCATCGGGTGGCCGAATTTATCTCGCAGGCGCCAGCTTGAGGGAAAACACAGCGACCCTGCCGCCAAACGCCAGCCAGTGTCACCTTTCCGCATCAACACAAGATCATCCTCAATATACCGCGCGGCGTGTTGCAAAGGGGGTTCACCAGCGGGACAGCGTGGAATTTCAAAGCCAAGTTTTGACGATGTGAATGCGAAAATGCGTTCCAAAGTTTCCGTTTGTGCGCCTAAGGTTTCCGGCTCGGCAGCGAAAACCTCATCGAACTTGGTTGTGATCAATGATGCTTTTTCAGCGCAATAGGCTGCCAGCTGATCAGACACGACCAGCCAGTTTTCAGCTTCAAGTGGTTGAACGCCAATACGGAATGCCGGGCCAATAACGGGAAGAACAATGCCCAAGATCAGGCTTCCAACGCTTCAAGCTCGTCGATAATGCCTTCAATTACGCCAAGGCCGCGCGCCCAGAAATTGGGGTCAGCGGCATCAAGGCCAAAGGGTTTTAGCAATTCGGAATGGTGTTTGGTGCCACCGGCCTTGAGCATTTCAAAATAGCGCTGTTGGAAGCCTTCTTCGGCGTTTTCATAAACCGCATAAAGCGCATTAACGAGGCAATCACCGAACGCATAGGCATAAACGTAAAACGGCGAATGGATGAAATGCGGAATATATGTCCAGAACACTTCATAGCCGTCATTGAGTCTCACCGCTGGCCCAAGGCTTTCAGATTGGACGCTCATCCAGTGGGCGGCAATATCATCAGCGGTGAGTTCGCCACTGCGGCGGGCTTCGTGGATTTTGCGCTCAAATTGGTAAAACGCAATCTGGCGCATGACGGTGTTGATCATGTCTTCGGCTTTTTGCGCAAGCAATTGTTTGCGCGAGGCCTTGTCAGTCGTTTTGGCAAGCAGCGATTTGAAAGTCAGCATTTCGCCGAAAACCGATGCGGTTTCAGCCAATGTCAGCGGTGTGTTGGCCATCAATGCGCCTTGGCTGCCGGCCAAAACCTGATGCACGCCGTGGCCAAGTTCATGCGCCAGGGTCATCACATCCCGCGGTTTGCCCAAGTAGTTGAGCATGACATAGGGATGAACGGTGGTCACGGTTGGATGGGCAAACGCGCCCGGCGCCTTGCCAGGCTTCACCCCGGCGTCGATCCAGCCTTTGGTGAAAAATGGTTCCGATAGCGCAGCCATCCGCGGATCGAAAGCGGCATAGGCGTCTTGCACCGTCTTGCGGGCTTCTGGCCAGGCAACCAGCTTGGGCGTCTCCATGGGCAGGGGCGCATTGCGATCCCAGATCTGCAGCTTTTCCAGCCCCATCCATTTGGCCTTTAGCCGGTAGTAACGATGCGACAGCTTTGGGTAGG
>JANMFT010000033.1:0-3282 GCA_031374255.1 Limoniibacter sp.
TGTCTCAAACCTGATGCTGTTCCATTTGCAGCGCCACTCAGACCATCATTCCAACCCGATGCGACCCTACCAGACACTGCGCAATTTTGACGAATTGCCGCGCCTGCCATCGGGCTATCCGGGGTCATTTGTGCTGGCACATATCCCCCCACTTTGGCGCAAAGTTATGGACCCAAAGGTGATGGCGTGGGCCGGAGGTGATATTACCAAGACAAACCATGTGGCGGGATATTTGCCGCGGGTTTAATTCAATAACCCTTTATTGTCATTCCTGCGAAGGCAGGAATCCAGCTAAACTAACCACGCTGTGGCTACCAAAGCTGGATCCCCGCATTCGCGAGGATGACGGAAAATTTAAATGCTGATTGCTTTCGGCATAAACAAATCCGGGTTGATTCCCCTGCCCGCTTTATCAATCACATTCCTCAACGCGAACGACGAATGCATCCGCACGACATGCGGCATGGCCGACAATTGAGTTTTGTGTATACGTTCAAAATCAGCCAGATCGCGAGCGACAACCCGCAAAATAAAATCATGTTCGCCGCTCATCAGATAGCACATTTGCACATTCGGGCAGGCCTGCACAGCCTCTTCAAATTCGGCCAGATGCTTTTCAGATTGACTTGAAAGTGAAATATGCACGATCACAGTCACCGGATGGCCAAGCACACGGTTTGAAAGCCGCGCATGATATCCGTGAATGACGCCGCCCGCTTCCAGCGCATCCAGCCGCCGCGAACACGCCGATGGTGACAAGCCAACCTTTTCAGCCAGTTGTGCATTTGGCATTCGGGCGTTGTCTTGCAGTGCGCTAAGAATAGCATAATCAATCTTGTCTAAATTCATAAGCGCATGTTCCGTGCAATAAGTTTATTGATCATCGCATATTCTTGCATTTTTGCAAGGTAGCGCGCTCTGCTTTGCAAGGACATTTCCCGCAAAATATGGTGAATTAAGCCATCATTTACGGGAGAAATTGAATGCGCGTTGGTTGCACCAAAGAGATTAAAAACCACGAATACCGCGTTGGCCTGACACCGGGCTCGGTTCGCGAATATGTCGCAAACGGCCATGAAGTCTGGATTGAAAAAGGCGCAGGCCTCGGCATTGGCGCAGATGATGGCGCTTACCAAGCCGCTGGCGCAAAAGTTATTGCCACCGCCGCCGAGATTTTTGCCAAATGCGATATGATCGTGAAGGTGAAAGAGCCGCAGCCTGTTGAATGGGCGCAACTCCGTGAAGGCCAGTTGCTCTACACCTATTTACATCTCGCACCCGATCCTGAGCAGACCAAAGGCTTGATGGCATCCGGCGTAACAGCTGTCGCCTACGAGACAGTCACTGATAATTATGGCGGCTTGCCTTTGCTTGCCCCGATGTCAGAAGTTGCTGGCCGCTTGGCCATTCAGGCTGGCGCGACGTGCCTGCAAAAAGCCAATGGCGGCAATGGCGTGTTGCTCGGCGGCGTGCCGGGCGTTTTGCCGGGCAAGGTTACCATTTTGGGTGGCGGCGTTGTCGGCATTAATTCCGCTAAAATGGCAGCTGGTTTGGGTGCAGATGTGACGATCATTGATCGCTCGCTGCCGCGACTTCGCCAGCTCGATGATATTTTTAACGGCCGTGTCCACACCCGATTTTCTTCAATCAATGCGATTGAAGAAGAAGTATTTTCTGCCGATATTGTGGTTGGTGCGGTGCTTATCCCTGGCGCAGCAGCACCGAAACTCGTTACCCGCGAAATGCTCGGCGGCATGAAAAAGGGTTCGGTTCTGGTGGATGTGGCAATTGACCAAGGCGGTTGCTTTGAAACCTCGCATGCCACCACGCATGCCGACCCAACCTATGTGGTTGAAGGCGTCATCCATTATTGCGTTGCCAATATGCCGGGCGCTGTGCCGGTGACGTCTGCTCATGCGCTCAATAATGCCACCTTGATGCACGGCATTGCGCTTGCCAATCGCGGTCTTGCGGCAATTGCTGAAGACAAACATCTGCGCAACGGTCTCAACGTCCACCGCGGCCGTATCACAAACAAAGCTGTGGCTGACGCACTGGGCTATGAAATGATGGCACCAGAAGTGGCCGTGAAGGCTGCTTAAAGGCTCAGCCTCGCAAGGTAATTGTGCCCCGCTGGTGAAAATCGGCGGGGTTTTTATTTGCAACCATGACAACACTTCAAAGTTTTGGCGTGTATAAATGGCTTAATAAATTTTTGAGTTTCGCACTTTGACCCTTCGCCATATATTCCTCGCAACTTTGGTTGCGCTCATTCTTGGCGTTTCATTTGTTGCAATACGCATCAGTGTCGATGAGTTGCCACCTTTGCTTGTCACAGGTTACCGGTTTTTGTTTGCGGCGTTTCCGCTTGTGCTATTTGTGCGCCCGCCAAAAATCGCTGCGAAATGGGTGGTCAGCTACGGGTTTATGCAGGGCTTTATGCTGTTCGGTTTTATGATCACCGCAATCTCGTGGGGCATGCCCGGCGGGCTGACATCGCTGGTTGCGCAAATGCAGGTGTTTTTTACAATTGCTCTATCGGGTTTGATTTTTCGTGAATTGCCAATGCGCCACCACTATTTGGGCGCAGGTATTGCGATCATTGGCATTATCATTACCGGCTGGGCCAAACTGCAAAGTGCAACGCCGCTGGTGCCCTTTTTGTTGGTTCTATGCGGCGCAGCATCATGGGGAATAGCCAATATCATTTCAAAAGCTGCGCGCCCGCCGGATATGTTTGCATTTGTGGTATGGTCGAGTTTGGCAGCCCCCGTGCCTTTGTTTCTGGCTTCCATGGCCATTGAAGGCACAAGTTTTGGCTGGGCTGGTTTTATTCCATCTTGGCAGGTCATCGCCGCAATCGGGTTCATGGCTTATGCGGCCAGCATATTTGCATTCACCGCGTGGACTTGGCTGCTCCGCCAATATCCGGCAGCAACCGTAACGCCTTTCGCTTTGTTAATTCCGATCTTTGTTTTTTCATCGATGGCCGTTGTTTTTGGCGAGCGCCTCAGCGCACTTACAATGTTTGGCGCTGTAGTTGTGTTCATGGGCCTTGCTATCAACGTGTTTGGTGCAAAACTCTTTCCTTCCGCCACAGCGGCGATTAAAGCGCAGCAATGAAAGTTTCTGAAGCTGATATCATCATCGTGCCGGGGCTTGGCAATTCTGAGGCCGGGCACTGGCAAAGCCGCTGGGAGGCCAAACTCAGCAATGCAACGCGCATTATCCACCCGGATTTTAGCAAACCGTCGCGCGCGCTTTGGACTAAAGCCATCGTGG
>JANMFT010000047.1:0-19066 GCA_031374255.1 Limoniibacter sp.
TCGACGGGGGCTTTGTAAACCGGCAAGGCATCCTCCAATTGCTTTGGTGAAAGCCCCAAACAAAGGGGCCAAACCACATTTTTCAGTCGCTACCATAAATTGACGTTTACGCAAACGTCAATTTTTATCGAGAACCGATTAGTCTTCAGTTTTTTTAAGCCATTTGCTTTTTGGCAATGTCAATTGCCTGATTAAGCCGATTAATGGCTTCATCAACTGATTTGCGCTGTTCGTTCAAGCGTTCCATTTGCAGGTCGGCTTTTTCGAGTGCCACACGAAGCTGGGCTTGGTTGCCGCTTTTTGGCTCATAAAGATTAAGCATCTCACGGATATCTTCGAGAGAAAAGCCAATATCGCGGCCCAAAAGGATCAAGCGAAGGCGGGCTTTTTCACGGCGGCCATAAAAGCGAGATGTTCCAACACGTTTCGGATTGATCAGGCCTTTATCTTCATAAAAACGCAACGTGCGCAGGGTGACGTTAAATTCGTCAGCGATTTCACCGATACGGCCCAATTCTTCGGCATCTTGGTGGTCTTTTACCATATTTTGCATAGTACACACTCCTCAGCCTAAAATTTGCCAGCGATGTTCCAATTTCAAGTGCCTTCAGGCTGGCATATGAATTTGCGTTTTGAACCTTCGCATCTTACGTTAACGTAAGCCAAAGCGCTTTGAATTACAAGATGTCAGTTATGCGAGTCTTGCAAAGCAGGAATATCGAATGAACATATTCTTACGTAGACGTAAGTCTTGAATGCGCCATTTGGCGTCACCAAGAGCGTCTCCTTTTAGATCTCAATCTCTAGTCGATGCTACTCCCTTGCGTAGCGAAGCTTAACTCTAGGGTAAATTTACGGAATTGCGCAGCCGCCAAGGTTCAGCTGAAATGCTGGCTCAACTCGTAGCGGAGTAGTTCCATGCAGCAGATTTTAGTCAGCGATGCTAATTCCGATCAACATCAATCACTGATTGAGAAGTGTTACAAATTCAGACACCGTTTCTTTGTTGATGGATTGAAATGGGAGGCCTTGCGCCGCCTTGATGGCCGCGATGTTGATCAGTTTGATCTCCCGGGTATTGTTCACATTGTTGGTGTCGATCAAGGTGAAGTGCTCTCCTATTCGAGATTGTTGCCAACAACGCGCCCGCATTTGCTCAATACCATCTATCCGCAAATGCTGGAGGGTAACCCCGAGCCCGTCGGTGACAGAATATGGGAATGGACGCGTTGCGCCGTTGACCCCAAACGCCGGGAAGGCCGCAAAGCTGCCGATCCGGCCACAACCGGTATGACACTTGGTGTTATCGAAGCGTGTGTCATTTTGGGCATTGAAGCCTTGCATGTGCAAACCCACCCCATGCTTCTCACGCGCCTTATGGAGCTTGGGTTCAAATGCAAACCTCTGGCCTTGCCAAGCCAGATGGATGGCCAAGACGTCGTCCCGTTTTTGGCACATGTATCTGGAGCCACGCTGCAAATTGCGCGTACGGTTTTAGGCGTCAACGATCCGGTTTTGACCTCTAATTTTGCAGATCCCGATTATTCCAATCCTCATACTGGCTTGCCGCTAGTCGCGTGAGCCGGGTGGGTGATCAGGCACCGGGGGAAGCGCAGCCTCCGGTGCCGGTTTCTTTTTGAGGGGAAGCAGAGATGGCGGATCTGTCCGAACTTGTTATAACGTCTTTGGGTGATCCACTCGTCCAACTTGCCAAAGCAGCCTCAATTTCTATTCCCGATATTCACAAAGCTTTGCGTGAGGCTCTGATAAATAAATCAGATTTTGTCGATGAACTTTTGGTTCTAAACCGAAATCATGAACAGCGACTCTATGCGGCGTTTGCAGCCAAAAGTAATTTAGGATTTTTGGCAGATATCGATCCCGCCAATTTGATTATCGATACCAGTGATCACGGCGTTTCGATCCGTAAGCTGCCGTTTGCAAGTTACCGGTGCGGTTTTGCAGAAGCACAACTTCTGGCAGCACCACCTGCTTGTCAGTTGCGGCATTTATTGACCGAGGCACTCGATTCCAACAGGCTTCCTCGTTTGCGTATTGTTACACCAACAGCACTAAACAACGCGGTTGAAATTCATTTTCGTAACCAACGCGTTCACGATGCTGTTCACAGCTATGCAACGATGCATCCGGAACACTCCAGCAAGGTTACGCTTCAAGGTTGGCAAAGTTGGTTTTTTGGTTTTGTTTTTGGCAGCGCCCCGGCGCTTTTTTTCTTGTTTCCCGCCGCCAGTTTAATCACGTTGCATGTGATCACCTGGATTTTTTTCTTCAGTTGCGTTGTTTTACGCCTGCTTGCGGTCACTTCGCACAGTCCGGCAAAAGTGGAACCCGTATCAGCTTTTGAGAAAGCTGATCTGCCACACTATGCGGTGCTGGTTGCTCTTTACAAAGAAGCAAGTGTTGCGGCCCAATTGGTGGACAGCCTTAAGGCGATAAACTGGCCTCAAACCAAATTACAGGTTTTTTTAATTTGTGAAGAGGATGATGGCGATACACAAATGGCACTCGAGGTCAGCGGTCTTCCGCAAAATTTTAATCTGGTCGTCGTTCCCGATTACGGGCCGCGCACCAAGCCTAAAGCCCTAATGTATGCATTGCCATTGGTGAGCGCTGAATATCTGGTTCTGTATGATGCCGAAGACCGGCCGCATCCTGACCAATTGATTGAAGCATACCAAAAATTTCAATCCGGTGGAATGAAAACCGGTTGTGTTCAAGCGCCACTCGAAATCACCAATGGCAGGCATTCCTTGCTCACCGCACTTTTTGCGTTTGAATATGGTGCTTTGTTTCGCGGTCTTTTGCCGTTTTTATCGCGCTTTAACCTGTTCATTCCCCTTGGTGGCACATCCAATCATTTCCGGTTGAAAACATTGCGGGATATTGGGGGCTGGGATCCATTTAACGTCACAGAGGATGCCGACCTTGGCCTAAGATTGCACCGCTACGGCTACCAGACAAAAACCATCAGCCGCCCAACCATGGAAGACGCCCCGGAACAATTTGGCATCTGGCTAAAGCAGCGCACCCGTTGGTTTAAGGGCCATATGCAAACATGGATGATTTCGCTTCGAAATCCTAAACTCCTCGTTGCAGAAATAGGCTGGTTATCATTTTTAATTTCGCAAATTATGCTTGGAGGCATTGTTGTTTCGGCACTGGCCCATCCTGTCCTGATGATCAGTGTGGTTTACATGGCCTGCCTTTACGCTGTTGGCCAACCGTTTATGCAACTTGCAACACCATTGGCCATACTTGATTTTCTAAACATAATGCTTGGCTATTTCGCATTTATGTCGCTCGGCTATATCAGCGCCCGCGGCGACGAGAAATCAGGTATTTGGAAACGCATCATTGCTATTCCGCCTTACTGGGTGCTGCTTTCCATTGCCGCTTGGCGCGCATTATTTCAAATTATTCATGCGCCGCATACATGGGAAAAGACCCCGCACAAGCCAACGGCTGGTCATTCATAATTAAAGCATGTCTTTTGGCGCTCCGACTATCTTTTTGTCGCGCACACCAATCGCTTTGGCGTCTTTGCCATCATATGGAATTGCTTCCAAAATTGACCGCATCACCCCGATGCGCAAACGGCGTTTATCGTTGGCTTTCACCACTGTCCAAGGCGCAAATTTAGTGTGCGTTTTATCAAGCATTGTATCGCGTGCCTTGGAATAAGCATCCCACATAGCGATGCCCTTCATATCCATCGCCGTGAATTTCCAGCGTTTGAGCGGATCGGAATAGCGGTCATAAAAGCGTTTCAGCTGAGTTTCCTGCGAGATATCGAGCCAAAACTTGAAGAAATAAATTCCATCGCGGCAAATAAGGTCTTCAAATTCAGGTGCATCGCTTAAAAACCGCTTATGCTGTTCCGGCGTGCAAAACCCCATCACCGGTTCAACGCCGCCCCGATTATACCAAGAGCGGTCAAACGTCACGAATTCACCTGCGCACGGTAAATGCACCGCATAACGCTGGAAATACCATTGTGTGCGTTCGGTTTCAGTCGGCTTTGGAAGCGCCACATCGCGGGCTTGGCGCGGGTTCATATTCTCACGCAAGGCCGCAATCGTGCCGCCTTTACCTGCGGCGTCTCTGCCTTCAAACACGCAAACCACGCGCGCGCCTGATTTCGTCATCCAATCAAGCAGCTTAACAATCTCAAGCTGCAACGCGCCCATTTCGGCGTCAAACTGCTCGCCCTTCATTTTGTCTTTATAGGGGTAATCATCGGCGGTCAGATCATTGTCGTTGATCCATTCCGGCAAAGTCGGGTTGGTCACATCAAACACACGCTCTTTGCCGCGCACCTGAATTTTCACCGGCCCGAAAGCTGTTGTGCTGGTTTCCATATGCCACTCCCGATTTAGTTATTCAAACTGTCATCGTTCTGTAGCAAGCAGAACCGATGCTGGCTATGAAGCGCTGGGAAATATTATGTTGGACTGGTCTTAGAGTGGCACCTCAAACAAGTTACCAACTCGGTTTTGCAGCTGTGGCTGCCCTGGTGACGGCCTTGTCTTTGTCTCAAACCACGCTTCAGGCCGCGCCTATTTTAGCGCTGACCGGAATGGCTTTTGCAATTGGTTATTGGGTGATTTCCTATCTTTTCTCTGACCTGAAAGACGATGACACGCCGCCGCAATTTCCAGCGCAATCATCCGGGCTGAGCGCTTTTGAAGTGCTCGACGTTTTCCCAAACCCGGCCATCATTTTTGATGCCCAAGGCACGGCATTGATTGTCAATCCGGCAGCCAAGCAGGCCTTTCGCGGACTGAATGTCGGTATTGGTTTTAATCAATGGTTTCGTGATGGAAACGTTCTGGCTGCGTTTTCCAAGGTGAAAGCCGACGGCAAGCCTGCCACTGTTGAACTCGTTGAAAAGCGACCGCTGGAACGCGCCTTTCGCGTTGATATGGCGGCCATCGATTCAAATATAAGCGCGATTTTGATGGTGTTCAGCGAACACACAGAAGCGTTGCGTGTTGACCGTATGCGTGCAGATTTTATAGCAAATGCCAGCCATGAGCTCCGCACACCGCTTACCGCCGTCACTGGATTTCTAGAAACTCTGCAAGGCCCGGCCCGCAATGATGTCGTCAACCGCGAGCGCTTTATTGTGTTGATGTTAGAGCAGACGCAGCGCATGGCGCGCCTGATTGATGATCTGTTGTCGCTGTCGCGCTTTGAAACCCAATCAGCACCCGGCAAAATGCAGGCGATTGATCTTGCGCTTGTGGCCGGAACCACCGTCGATGCACTTGCTGGTCTTGCCGCTCAGCATGACGTGAAAATTGAAAATGCACTGCTTCCGGGCATGCTGACTGTGGATGGCGACCCTGACGAGCTCACGCAAGTGCTGCAAAACCTGATTGAGAATGCCATTAAATATGGCGCAGCAGGCGGGCGCATCGAAATAGGTGCCGCAAATCCGAACCCGCGCGAAAAAGGCTTTTTTGTGCGGGATTTCGGCGCCGGCATCCCTTCTGAGCACATTCCACGTTTGACCGAGCGCTTTTATCGCGTGGATATTGAAGCCAGCCGTCAGCAAAAAGGCACAGGGTTGGGGTTGGCAATTGTGAAACACATTCTCACCCGTCATCGCGCACGGCTCGTGATTGAATCCCGGCAGGGTGTAGGTTCAACCTTCTCCATTCTTTTCCCCACAAATGCATAAAACTGAAACGCATGTGATTTTAATTGTGTTTTTTCAATAGTTTAAATTGTCATATAATCATCAATAAATTGTCATAAATTTGGAGGTCAGCGCGGCTAGAAAGCCGACGACGCTAACGAGAGGCGTCTCAAACTTTACCTCTCAGGGAGACTACCCATGAAATCCTTTAAACTCGCGCTGGCCGGTGCAGTTGCCTTAGTGGCATTTACCGGCGTTGCGGTGGCCCGCGACCAAGTGCAAGTCACCGGTTCATCCACAGTATTGCCATATGCAACCATTGTAGCCGAAGCTTTCGGCGAAAATGCAGGTTTCAAAACGCCTGTTGTTGAGGGCGGCGGTTCTGGTGCTGGCCGCGCTAAAATGTGCGAAGGAGTCGGCGAAAACACCGTCGATATCGCTAATTCATCCTCACGTATTACACAAAAAGATATCGACACATGCGTTGCCAATGGCGTCAAAGACATCATGGAAGTACGGATTGGTTACGATGGTATCGTGTTTGCCTCCGATGTTGCCGGTAAAGAATTTGCGTTCACCGCTTCTGATATTTACAACGCCACAGCTGCAAACATTGTGAAAGCGGGCGCGATTGCTGCCAATGATTACGCACAATGGTCGCAGTTCAACGATAAACTTCCTGCTCAGGACATTTTGGTTCTTGCACCGGGCACCAAGCACGGCACCCGCGAAGTGTTTGACACCAAAGTGATCCTGGCCGGCTGCAAAGACACTGGCGCTTATGATCTGTTCTTAGCCGCCGCCACTGGCGCTGACGACAAAGAAAAAGCTGCTGCTGCAACCAAAGAATGCAACAAATTGCGCACCGATGGCCGCAGTGTTGATATTGACGGCGACTACACAGAAACTTTGGCCCGTTTAGCCACTGACAAAAATGCAGTCGGCGTATTTGGCTTATCGTTCTACCAGAATAACACCGATAAACTCCGCGTTGCCACAATGGGCGGCATCGTTCCAACAGCCGAGTCAATTGCAAAGGCTGAATATCCAGTATCACGCCCGCTCTACTTCTATGTGAAGTTGGCACATATGGACGTTATCCCTGGCCTCAAAGAATATGTTGAGTTTTTCGTGTCTGACGACATGGCCGGCCCGAACGGCCCGCTTGCTCAATATGGTTTGGTGTCTGATCCGGAACTTAAAGCCACGCAAGCCATGGTTGCTGCACGCACGCCAATGGGTCCTCTGAAAAAATAATAACTAGGATTTTGGGGCGGCTAAGGCCGCCCCTTTTTATTTTTGCAGCGTAGCGTTGCGGGGAATGTATTTATGTCACTGACATTGGTTTTTGCCTTTATCCTTGTGCTTTCTGCCGCTGGTTTCGTGCTGGGTAAACGAAAAGCACTTGCATCGGTCAACGGCAATTCCAAGCATTTGCATTCACTTCCGAATTATTACGGCTGGAACGTCGCGATCTACGCGTTTCTACCGGCGTTATTATGCCTGTTGGCATGGTTAATCATACAGCCGATCGTCGTTGAACGTCAGTTGAGCGGATTGCTCGCGGCCAACGAGGCGACGACTGCAACACCTGCGTTAGAATCAGATCTGACATTACAGATGGCCGATGTGAGGCGTCTTGCAACTGGGCTTGATACGGCTGTTGCTAAAGGAACATTGACCGGAGATGAGGCTGCAAAGTTGCGCACCGAATTTGGCAATGTCCGCGAAAAGCTTGCGACAGCCGGTGTGGCCCTTGGCTCGGATGTAACCCCGACGATACTTGCCGCCGCGCAAAGCTATCGCGAGATGTCCGCTACAGGAGCAATGGGTCGCGCGGTACTTGCAATAGTTGTTTCGGTAATTGGATTTATTTACGCGCTGCGCCTCACCGGTAAGGATTTTCGCGCGCGAAACAGCGTCGAGCGGGTCATTCTCGCGCTTCTGGTTTTGGCCTCAACAATCGCAATCCTGACCACAGTCGGCATTGTGTTGTCGATGTTCTCAGAATCGCTGCGCTTTTTCTCCATGTATCCCGCATCGGAGTTTTTCTTCGGCCTCACTTGGGCTCCAAACTTTGCCGGTGATAGCGACTTTGGTCTTGCGCCACTGCTGTGGGGCACATTGTATATCAGCTTGGTTTCAATGCTCGTTGCCGTACCAATCGGCTTGTTTGCAGCGATCTATCTGGCCGAATATGCCAGCCCGCGTGTTCGCTCAATCGTCAAACCTTTGATTGAGATTATCGCTGGCATACCGACCGTTGTGTTTGGTCTTTTTGCGCTGGTTACGGTCGGGCCGTTTCTGCGTGATTGGTTTGCGGCACCATTCGGATTTGGCAATTCAGGTTCATCTGTAATGACCGCAGGCATCGTTATCGGCATTTTGAATATCCCGTTTATATCATCACTTGCCGACGATATTATTAACGCCGTGCCGCAATCCATGCGTGACGGTTCGTTAGGCATTGGCGCAACCAAGTCAGAAACCATCAAGCAGGTTGTGTTGCCTGCGGCACTTCCCGGCATTGTTGGCGCAATTTTGCTTGCGGCCTCACGCGCCATTGGTGAAACCATGATTGTAACCATGGGCGCGGGCGCGGCTGCCAAACTCGACCTCAACCCGTTTGAGGCGATGACAACGATTACTGTGAAGATCGTCAGTCAGTTGACGGGCGACACCGAGTTTAATTCGCCCGAAACGCTGGTGGCGTTTGCGCTCGGGATGACGCTGTTTGTCATCACGCTCGGCCTTAATATTTTCGCGCTTTACATCGTGCGCCGCTACAAGGAGCAGTACGAATGAGTGACGCAATAATGAAGCCGGCTAGTGTTGCCGCTGCGCCAATAAAGTCCTCATTGCTGGTGCAGCATCAGCTGATGAAAAAGCGCAATGCCGCCGAAGCGCGTTTCAAAATCTATGGCGTGGTCGCAATTGTGGTCAGTCTGGCGACATTGTTTATTATGCTCTGGACGATTTTTTCAGATGGGGTTTCTGCTTTCCGCCAGGCTACACTCACCTTTCCGGTCACGTTGGAGCAAACCATTTTAGATCCCAACGGCAAGGCTGCACCGGCTGATTTGGCCAAAGTCACCACCATCGGCTACGGAAGGGTTCTGGCAAGCTCGTTTAAATCGCACCTTGCTGCACGCAATATCTCAATTGAGGGCGTCAATGATAAGGCGCTCAATGAATTGATTTCACGCGATGCGCCTGCGCAATTGCGCAATATGGTGCTCACTGACCCTAGCTTGATCGGCAAAACAATTGATTTTTCGGGCTATGCCGGTGGCCGTATCGACGGCTATCTCAAAGGCCGCGTAACAATGGAAACCGCTAAACTGGATTCAAACATTACGCCTGAGCAACTTCAACTGGCCGACCGACTGCGCGAAGCGGGTATTTTGACCACGCAATTTAACACTGGTTTCTTGACCAACCCCGACGCCTCTGATCAACGCCCTGAAGCCTCCGGTCTTGGCATCGCTATTTTGGGCTCGATCTATATGATGGTGATGGTCACCATTATGGTTCTGCCGCTCGGTGTTGCCGCCTCGATTTACCTCGAAGAGTTCGCACCAAAAAACCGCTTCACCGATCTGGTGGAAGTAAACATTTCCAATCTTGCCGCTGTGCCGTCGATTGTTTTTGGTATTCTGGGTCTGGCTATTTTCATCAACTTCGCCGAACTGCCACAGTCATCATCCATAGTCGGCGCATTGGTGATTACGCTGATGACGCTCCCGACCATCATCATTGCAACACGTGCTGCCATCCGCGCAGTGCCACCCTCCATCCGCGATGCGGCTTTGGGTGTCGGCGCTTCCAAAATGCAAACCGTGTTTCATCATGTTCTGCCCTTGGCCTCTCCCGGCATTATGACCGGCACAATTTTGGGCCTTGCAACTGCGCTTGGTGAAACCGCGCCGCTTCTGCTCATTGGCATGGTGGCCTTTGTTGCCAACTATCCGTCCAGCCCGCTGGAAGGCGGTATTTTAGAACCGGCAACCGCTTTGCCTGTGCAGGTCTACTCGTGGGCGTCGCGGTCTGACCCGGCCTTTATCGAGCGTTCGTCTGGTGCGATCATCGTATTGCTTGGAATGCTGGTGGTTATGAACGTAATTGCAATTATGCTGCGCCGCCGGTTTGAGCGCCGTTGGTAAGTTAGAAAAATTGAGTGCTGAAATGACATCCGCTGAAACAAGTCCTGAAAAGAGTGTGAACATGAGCAATATGCGTGACTTGGAGATTGCCGCAAAAGTGAACGCCAACAAGGTCACTGCACGCAATGTTGACGTCTATTATGGCGCAACGCATGCCATCAAAAATGTCAGCGTTGATATTTATGATAAGGCGGTAACCGCTTTTATCGGGCCGTCAGGTTGTGGAAAGTCCACGTTTTTGCGCTGCATCAACCGCATGAATGACACCATCAACATCTGCAAAGTCAGCGGCAAAATCGAGATCGAAGGCGAAGACATTTATGATCGCCGCGTTGACCCGGTGCAGTTGCGCGCCAAGGTCGGTATGGTGTTTCAAAAGCCAAATCCGTTTCCAAAATCAATTTATGATAATGTTGCCTATGGCCCGAAAATTCACGGCCTTTCGCAAAATAAAACCGAGCTTGATGAGATCGTTGAAACGGCGCTCAAAAAAGCTGCACTATGGAATGAAGTTAAAGACCGGCTTGCCGGGCCCGGCACCGGTTTGTCCGGCGGCCAACAGCAGCGTTTGTGTATCGCACGCGCAATCGCCACGCAGCCTGAAGTTTTGTTGATGGACGAGCCATGTTCGGCCCTTGATCCGATTGCCACCGCGCAAGTTGAAGAACTGATCGATGAACTTCGCTCACAATTTTCAGTCGTGATCGTCACCCACTCCATGCAGCAGGCCGCCCGCGTATCGCAGCGCACAGCGATGTTTCACTTGGGCGAATTGGTCGAGATCGATGTGACGGAGACGATGTTCACCAACCCCAGCCACAAGAAAACACAAGATTATATCACCGGCCGTTACGGCTGATTGGTCACGTTTGACTTTTCACGTGACCTGAAAGGACGCCACTATGAACGACCGCAATCACACTGTAACTGCCTATGATGAGGAACTGGGGTTTCTATCGAACCGCATCGCTGAAATGGGCGGCTATGCTGAACGCATGGTAGACCGGGCCGTAACCGCTCTCATCAATTCCGACCATGCTCTATCAAAACAGGTTATTGCCGAAGATGCTTTGATGGATAATTGGCACCGCGAGATTGACGATAAATCCGTTTTGATCATCGCCAAGCGTCAGCCGATGGCACGCGATTTGCGTGAGATCATCGGGACGATGCGTATTGCGTCTGATTTGGAGCGCATTGGTGATTTAGGCAAAAACATTGCCAAACGCACAGTTGCGGTGGCTGAGGTCAAGCAACCTTTGCGGCTCTATCGCGGCCTTGAGTCTCTGGCAGAACTGGCGATGATACAGCTAAAAGAAGTGCTTGATACATTCGCGACACGCCGCATGGATGGCATTGAACTTTTGCGCGACCGCGACGAGGAAATTGACGCTAAATACACCTCGCTGTTCCGCGAACTTCTTACCTACATGATGGAAGATCCGCGTAATATCTCGGCCTGCACGCATCTGTTGTTTTGCGCCAAAAACATTGAGCGCATCGGCGACCATGTCACCAATATCGCCGAAACTATCCACTATATGGAAACCGGCGAAGGCCTCGCCAATGAGCGTCCGAAGGATGATAAACACAATGCAATTACAGTCAGCAAAGCCTGATCGTGTGGCCAACGCTCCGCAATTTTCGCCACTGGTGACGGTTGTCGAAGATGAAGAGGCTTTGGGCATATTATTGCGCTACAACCTCGAAGCCGAAGGCTACCGTGTTGATCTCGTGCCACGCGGCGATGAAGCTGAAATGCGGCTCGCAGAAAACAAGCCGGATTTGCTGATATTAGATTGGATGCTGCCTGGCGTTTCCGGCATTGAACTCTGCCGCCGTTTCCGTGCCAAGGCCGAATTGCAGCGTATGCCAATCATCATGCTGACTGCGCGCGGCGAAGAGAGCGAGCGCATTCGCGGGCTGGCAACCGGCGCCGATGATTATGTCGTTAAGCCGTTTTCAACGCCTGAACTTATGGCCCGCGTTAAAGCCATGCTGCGCCGTGCCAACCCGTCTATCATGGCATCGGTTTTGAAAGTCGGGGATGTTCAACTCGATCGCGAGGCCCACCGCGTACACCGCCTGCTTCGCGAAGTTAAATTGGGGCCAACAGAATTTCGTTTGCTGGAGTTCTTACTCCGCGCGCCGGGCCGCGTATTTTCCCGCACACAGCTGCTAGACGGTATTTGGGGCGGCGATGTCTATGTCGATGACCGAACAGTGGATGTGCATATTGGCCGTTTGCGCAAAGCCCTCAATCGCGGTCGCGATAAAGATCCAATACGCACTGTGCGCGGTGCAGGCTATGCGTTTGAGGCTGTATAGAGCATCGCTCGAGAAAGTGCCCGCAGTTTTTCAAATAAAACGATGCGGGAAAAAGCGTTTTTAGCGTAGCCGCTTGCGTTCCGAAGCAGGCTGGAACGCCAGTTTCGAATGATAGATGCAATAGGGCGAAGCTTCGCGCGGTTCATTGCCGCAAAAGTGGAAGTCCGCCAGCATTGGGTCACCCACTGGCCAGCGGCATGTGCGCTCACCAAGCTGCACCAGCGACAAACGGCGTGACGTTGGCATTTCAATAATATTGGGCTGCTCCGAAACACGGTAACGTTGCTCCGCGGCGCTATCCAAAAACATTTCAGTTTTTAAGGCATTATTGCCCATCACAACCGGGCGGGTACGAAGCTGCGCAGTGGACGTTGCGTTGGTGCGTGTGCGCTGAATTTCATCGACACCGGTGGATGTTTTCTTGGCGCGGTTGGGGCTGGTGGTGGTTTTGGCACGGCCAGAGAGTTTTAAACGGTGCACTTTGCCTATAACCGCGTTACGGGTAACGCCGCCAAGCTGACGCGCAATTTGACTGGCGCTGAGGCCTTCAGCCCAAAGCTTTGAAAGAAGTGCAACCCGTTCATCTGTCCAGTTCATAGCCAAGCCTCGCGCAAAATGTTTCGCCGCACCTCTGGCAAGAATCCTCCATGCCGCCGCCGAAACGGGCAACCCGCACCACACAAGATGTGACGGAGAGCAAAAGCAAGAGTGCTACATTTTGTGATTGATCTGTTACCAAACCCGTTGACTCACTGACAAGAGTCGCAGGGCAACACTGAATCTTATTTTGAAGTTTTCCCCAACATGCGAGCCTTTCTCCCCAAAACGCCGGGCAACCAAAGAATTTCTGCCATTGGTTGCAAAAAAACGGTGCAAACATTAAATGGCAACTCCAGATCGGAATGACGTCGCCGCGCTGGTTCAACCCGATTTGGATGAGAATAATGTCTCAAGCCTTGCCCGATAGCCATTCTCCGCTTTATGACACCTATAATCGCGCGCCAATTGCGTTTGAGCGCGGCGAAGGCTGCTGGCTTTGGGACACAGACGGCAACCGCTATCTTGATTTTTCAGCCGGTATTGCGGTCAATTCGCTTGGCCATGCCCACCCGCATTTGGTCAAAGCGCTGACCGAACAGGCGCAAAAGCTTTGGCATTTGGGCAATATCCACCAGATTGATGGCCAGACTAAGTTGGCGGAGCGCTATTGTGCCAATACTTTTGCAGACAAAGTGTTTTTTACCAATTCCGGCGCTGAAGCTGTTGAATGCGCAATTAAAACTGCACGGCGCTACCATTATTCCAAAGGCAACCCTGAACGCACGGTGATCCTCACTTTTGAAGGCGCGTTTCACGGACGCACGCTGGCGACCATCGCTGCTGGCGGCCAAGCCAAGTATCTTGAGGGTTTTGGGATAAAAGCGCCCGGCTTTGAGCAATTACCATTTGCTGATCACAAAGCGCTTGAAGCCTATGACATGACGAACGTTGCCGCCATTATGGTGGAGCCTGTGCAAGGTGAAGGCGGGGTTCGTCCATTGCCGCCGCAATGTTTACGCGGCCTGCGAGATTTGTGTGACCGCACAGGAGTGTTATTGATTTTTGATGAAATTCAATGCGGGGTAGGGCGCACTGGCACTTTCTTCGCGCATGAAAAATCTGGCATTACGCCTGACTTAATGGCGATTGCCAAAGGCATGGGGGGCGGGTTTCCGGTCGGCGCGTGTTTGGCTACAGAAGAAGCGGCCAGTGGCATGAAAGTTGGTTCTCATGGCACGACCTATGGCGGCAACCCGCTGGCTATGGCGGTTGGTAATGGTGTGCTTGACGTAATGCTTGCTGATGGCTTTTTAGATCATGTCCGGGATGTGTCGCTTTACATGTGGCAAGGCCTCGGCAGCCTGATCGAAGCCTATCCTGATATTATAGAAACCGTGCGCGGCGATGGTTTGTTGATAGGCATAAAATGCAAAACCGAAAACAGCAAATTGCATTTGGCGATGCGCGCTGAAAACATGCTGGCGGTAATGGCTGGTGACAATGTCGTGCGTTTGTTGCCGCCGCTGACAATCACCCGCGAAGATTGCCGCGAAGCGCTCGACCGCATCGCCCGCGCCTGCGATGCGATTAGTTCAAAAGCCGCCAAAGCAGCGTAAGGCCAAGTCCGCAAAATGATAAAACCAAACGCCAGTCTGCGCCATTTCTCTGATATTGCGGTCAGCAATGCTGAAGATTTGCGGGCCATTTTGGAAAATGCCAAGGCCCGCAAAACGGCTATGAAAACCACCGGAGCCAAGCCTGCGCTTCTTGATGGCAAAGTCATGGCCATGATTTTTGACAAACCATCTACCCGCACCCGGGTTTCATTTGATGTTGCCATCCGTCAACTCGGTGGATCGTCAATTGTGTTGTCCGGCACCGAAACCCAGCTTGGGCGCGCCGAAACCATCGCTGACACAGCGCGGGTGTTATCGCGATACGTCGATGCGATTATGTTCCGCACTTCGGCCCATGACCGGTTCATTGAACTGCGCGATCATGCGTCTGTTCCTGTCATCAATGCGCTGACGGATGATACACATCCGTGCCAGATTATGGCCGATATCTTGACTTTCGAAGAGCATCGCGGGCCGGTGGCAGGCAAAACATTTGCATGGGTGGGCGACGGCAATAATGTGCTGCATTCACTGATTGAGGCATCGGCGCAATTTGGTTTCGCGCTCAATATCGCCACGCCAAAAGGCCGCGAACCAAACCGCAAATATATCGATTGGGCCAAAGCCAATGGCGCAAAATTGCTGCTGACCGACAATCCGGCTCTGGCAGCCCAAGATGCTGATTGCATCGTCACCGATAGTTGGGTTTCGATGGGTCAGGAAGGCACAACGCCCGGCCATAATGTGTTTGCGCCCTATCAGGTCAATGCAGCGCTCATGGCGCGCGCCAATCCGGATGCATTGTTCATGCATTGCCTGCCTGCGCATCGCGGTGAAGAGGTCACAGACGAGGTGATCGACAGTGCGCAATCGGTGGTGTTTGATGAAGCTGAAAACCGGCTGCACGCCCAAAAATCAATTCTTGAATGGTGCTTTAACGGGCTGTAATTGCTCTTGCACCAAAGGAAATTCAAATGTCAGATGTTATGAGCCTCGTTGAAGACGGCGCTGAAGATGATGTTATCGTGCCGTTCTCTGTATCGTCGCTTGATGTGCGCGGGCGCACCGGCCAATTCGGGGCGGCCATCGACGCGATATTGGCGCGCCACGCTTACCCGCAGCCGGTTGCACAACTGTTGGCGCAGGCATTGACGCTGACGGCTTTGCTGGGTTCGTCGCTCAAGTTTGACGGCAAATTTATTATGCAAACCCAAACCGACGGGCCGGTTAGCCTGCTGGTGGCTGATTTGCGTGCCAATGGTGCTTTGCGCGGCTATGCCAGGTTTGATGCGGCTTATTTTGCTGCCAACCCGAATGCAAAAGCCACGCCGCCGGAGTTGCTGGGCACGGGAATTCTCGCCTTCACGGTTGATCAAGGCGAGTATATGCAGCGCTACCAAGGTATGGTGCAACTTAATGGCCAATCACTTGAAGAGGCTGCCGTGCATTATTTCAGGCAGTCTGAACAATTGCCAACGGAAATCAGATTGTCAGTTGCGCAACTGTTTACGCCATCCTCCTCGGGCAAAGGTGCAGCCGCGCAATGGCGGGCTGGCGGCATGATTGCGCAATTTATGCCGGCGGAACCTCACCGCATGAAGCCGATGGATTTGCCCGGCGGTGACGCGCCTGAAGGTTCAGCGGCACTCGCGGATTTTATGGAAGATGATGCTTGGACTGAAGCCAAAGCCCTCATCCGCACTATTAGCGATGTTGAACTCACCGATCCGGAAATCGGCGCAGAACGCCTGCTATACCGCCTGTTCAACCAGCATGACCCGCGCCGGTTTGAAGCGCTGCCGATCCGCGATGAGTGCTCATGTTCACGCGACAGGCTAAAAGATGTGTTGATGAATTTTTCAGATGAAGAGCGTCAGCAGAGCGTGGTCGACAACCGCATAACTGTCGATTGCGAGTTTTGCTCGACACACTACGAATTTAAAATGGAAGAGCTGATTTAATTCAGCATCCGCCCGGTATTTCCCGGAATATCCAGCGAGAACGCCGGAATTTCCACGACAATTAAAGCATTTTCGCTGTCGCGCATCGTGTAATGCCCCGACATGATGCCGTGCGGTGTCGCGAGCGGGCAGCCGGACGTATATTGGTATGAGCTGCCAGCTTTAATCAACGGTTGCTCGCCAACCACACCCTCGCCATGCACTTCTTCAACGCGGCCTGTGCCGTCAACTATCCGCCAATAGCGCGCCAGTAACTTGACCGCTGCGCTCGATTGGTTGGCAATAGTTATTCGGTAAGCCCAAAAGAAATGGCTCTCCTCAGGGCGCGATTCATCCTCCAGATAAATTGGCGTAACACTGACTTCGATGCCGTGCGTGGTTTGGGCGTACATATCAGCTCAAAGTTTCGTGGACATTCAGCCACTATCTAGTGCCTGAAACCTAAGTTAGCAAAGCGGCTTATTGTGATGGGAAAATATGATGTTTGACGGCGCACTTCGAACAGCGATCAGTCCGGCCATTGACCGGTTGGCTGCAAAGCTGGTGCAGTCTGGCGCGACAGCCAATGGAACAACACTGGCAGGGTTTGCACTTGCACTGTGCGCGGCAACGTCCATCGCAATTGGCTGGTTGCTGTTGGGCCTTACACTCATCTTGCTGAGCCGGCTTTTCGATGGGCTCGACGGCGCGATTGCCAAAAAAACCACGGCTACCGACTTTGGTGGCTATTTGGATATCGTATTGGACTTTGCATTTTACGGCCTCATTCCGCTGGCATTTGCAATTTACGATCCGGCACAAAACGCAGTCGCGGCGGGTGTTTTACTGCTGGCGTTTTATGTTAATGGTGCCAGCTTTTTGGCTTTCGCAATCATCGCTGAAAAGCGCAAACTTACCACTGAGGCACGCGGCAAGAAATCCTTTTTCTTCACTACCGGCCTTGCCGAAGCAGGCGAAACGCTCGCAGTTTTTGCGGCCTTTTGCCTGTTTCCAAGTTGGTTTTCGCCTATTGCCTACGTGTTCGCTGCAATCTGTTTCTGGACCGCTTTCGCCCGTATTTTGCAGGCAAAAGCCGCGTTTGCAGATTAGGCCTTGGCCAATGCAACTATTCGTTACGCGTGGGGCCGGTCTTTATCTGGCGTTTTGTATTCTCGATTGGTGGTTTGTGCAGAGCTACGCCTAACATCACAAGAGCAATACCAGCGATGTCTACCCACGACGGGATTTGTGCCAAGACTGCAGCTCCAATGATTGCAGCCGACGCAGGTAGAAGTGCCAAAAGTAGAGCAAATGTTGCTCGCGGCATCCTCGACATAGCCATCTGGTCGCTGACGTATGGAATTACGGATGAGCACAAGCCGACACCGATCCCCGCAAGCACCAGAAGGGGAAAACCAAAGGCATCCATAGCTTGCAATAGCCCAATTGGCATGACGAACAAAAAGGCAGCCGCCATAGCGGCACCCAGCCGTTCAATTCCCCCAGATGCGCCGCCTTGAGAAATTTTGTGGCCCAACACGATATACAAAACAAACATTCCGCCGTTCAGTACGGCCCAAAACAATCCCAGGAGGTGCGACGAAACACTAAGTGCATCGCCTGTAAACAAAGCTGGCATATTTATAAGCAATGCAACCCCGCAGACAGCCACCGCAAGCGCCAAGAAATTGCGTCCACTTCTTAGCCCCCACAACGCAATCGCGATTGTTCCAACAAATTCAATTGCAGCTACTAACGCAATAGGAAGTTCTTCTAATGCGAGATAGAATGCCGAATTCATGACCGCGAGCGTGCTGCCTAGCGCCAAAAGTAGAACGCGTTCTGAATTAGATGCCTTGCGAAAGGTTTGCCAAGGTTTGGTAATTGGCGCTAGAATCAAGGCCGCAGATGCAATGCGAAACCAAGCAACACCTAAAACACCTACGGCAGGAAATAGGAGTACCGCGAAAGCAGGACCCAGATAATGAAAGACGGCCGACACTGCAAACCAAACGTGAGGTGGCACGGTTGAAGCGATCCGCGTCATCATACCCACTGGGGGAACCGCACTATTGCGAGCTTGATTTGTGTTTTTCATGCCATCATATTAGTAGGCGTTATCTGGTATTTGGATAGGCGATTAATTTGCAAAATACAAAATTGATAGATAGATCGAAGGCGAAAGAAGGAATTTCCCGTCGAATTCGAATTTTTGACACCGATGCTGCAGACGCTGCAGTACTTCGAGAGTTACTCGCTGATGCTCGTTTGCCCTTGGCCGAGCTTGCGCGGCGTGTTGGGCTATCACCACCTTCAGTTAGTGAACGCGTACGTCGTTTAGAGGAGGCAGGCGTTATCACTGGTTATCATGCAAAAATTGATCCTGCTCGCCTTGGCTTTTCGCTAACGCTTGTGATCCGCGCTCGGCCAAGTCCGGGAATGATGGAAGATATGGTCCGTGCCATGGACGCAACTAAACAGATTGTTCGATGCGAACGAATTTCGGGAGAAGACTGTTTTATCGCTTGGGCACATGTGCGTGATGTTGCAGAAATGGAAGCTGTGATAGATCGTTTGGTGCCATTTGGCGCAACCAATTCTTCAGTAGTCCAATCCGCGCCAATTCGCCAACGCGAGGCCATTTTGCTAGATCTATAGGCCAGTCAACAGTGCCTGCTCGATATCGTTGAGCAGATCATCGCCGTCTTCAATGCCCGCTGACAACCTGAGAAGTCCGCCGGTGATGCCAAGCTCATCACGTGCTGCCTCATTGAGGCTCTTATGCGTCGTGGTCGCCGGGTGCGTGATCAAGCTTTT
>JANMFT010000066.1:0-7213 GCA_031374255.1 Limoniibacter sp.
CGGCGCTTTTAGAATTAGCCCTGATAGAACTGCGCACAAAAAATGACTTCGAATGTGCAGCGCAAAAGCCCCTCCCCTTGTGGGAGGGGTTGGGGAGGGTGTTGTTTCACAAAACACCCTTTTCTAAACCTAAACCCCACCCCATATATCTCCCATGCTTTACCTTGCCCCGATCATTCTCACGATTGCTTTTGCTCTCATCTCGATGAGGCTTTCAGTCTCGCGCACCAACGCGATGCTCAATCAGCAAAGCCGCCCGCTGGTCGACCCTGACATCACCGCTCTGACCGATCGCTTGGCCAAAACGCTCGACCTGCCCGAAATCAAAGTGCAGGTGTTTGAAGTCGATATGGTCAATGGCTTGGCCGCGCCGGACGGACGTATTTTCCTGACGCGCGGGTTTTTGAACCGCAAGCAACGCGGCCAAGTGACACCGGAAGAACTGGCATCCGTGATTGCCCATGAACTCGGCCATGTTGCGCTCGGGCACAGCAAACGCCGGATGATTGATTTTACCGGCCAAAATGTGGTGTTCATCGTGCTGTCGGCGATTTTCAACCGGTTTTTGCCGGGCATCGGCACCATGATTGCCAGTTTTATTGCCAGCGCCCTGATGGCGCGACTCTCCCAAAGGGATGAGTTTGAAGCCGATGCCTATGCCACCGCCGTGTTGATAAAATCCGGTATTGGCGCCGGGCCGCAGAAAAGCTTGTTTAAGAAACTGGAGGCGCTCACGGGTTTCGGCGGCGGTGCCTCCACCGCGCCCGCATGGATGCTAAGCCACCCGAAAACGGCCGAACGGATTAAAGCGATAGAAGCGAATGAGAGACGGTGGGTGGGGTGAAGGGTGCTCACTAAGAAATCAGCTTGTCATAATCTGCGTGCGAGCCAATCCAAATCCAGTCGAAGCCATTTTCACTCTTCAAAGCCAAAGCCCGCCAATCAATGCCAATGCGCACCGACCAACCTTCGCCGACAGGCTTAAAATGTAAAGACGGATGCCGCGGGTTAGACTTTAACAGCTGAAAATTCTTATCGGCTTTTTTCTGAATTGCCTTAGGCAGTTCAGCATAACATTCCCAAAATTCGGGGGTTGCACGATGCTGGCTCAAGACCAGATGCCCGAATAGTTATTTCTCAAAGTGGCTTAACCCGGCCAGCCGCTATGTCTGCCTTTGCTCGGGCAAAAAGCTTATCCAGCTTCCCAGACTTTGCGTCGCGCTCCATCTGGTCGTCCCAAGCCTGTGCGCGTAATTCATCGAACCACGCGCCAAGAGACTTCAACTCTTCCGGCGAGAGTGCTTCAATTTCGCGTTCGATTTTTTGCAGCTTTGTCATGGAGTGAAAATAACACGAATTTGGGTTTGGACAAGTGAGCGGATAAAACACTTAGGCATTGCCCGACTTGACCGGGCAATCCATGCCGTTATCGCAGTCTATTGTCTAAGTTATCCCCTTGAAACAATACGTTACAATAACCATTTGTTGATGGCAGGGCTCTGTACGATTAAAAATCGGATCGTTCATAGCGGAACGAGTCAAGTGTTTACACTGTCAATGGGAAAGAGAGTGTCGAGTAATATTTGTTGCATTAATTTGCATCCTTCTATTGCTTGCCGCGATTTCATGTAACAGGCAGTTGCCTGCAATATGACCATAACGACATTATAACATAATACGTTGGAATAAGGACTTAGCGGTGCATGCCGTGCTTAATTGGCGGGGGGAGCAACGATATCATGCCTATTGATGTTGTTCCCCTCACTCAGCCTGAAGATTTTCTCAATTCTTCAATATGGTCTCCGCGAGAGAAAGATCTAAAAACCTATTTGCATTTTGACCGACGAATATCTTCGGCGAAGATAACGGAGCTTAGCAATTCTCCAGAAAGAGTTGCGAAACACGCTTTTTTCCCGTTGTTGCTTTATAGCGAAGAATGGACGCGGTATCGAGGAGCTGCCTCAGCGAGACAAAAAAAGCGGCGGCCTATTAGATATTCGGCACGCACCGATGCCGCTATTTACGCAAAATATCGATCTGAACTTTCCCGACTTTACGAAAAAGAGGTTTCCGCTCGGGATTTAGATCAAGAGCCAATTGCATATCGTAGAATTGCCAACGAGTATGGCGGCGGTAACAAATGCAACATTGATTTCGCCTATGATATTTTTAAGTTTATAAGAGATACTGGCAGTTGTGTGGCCTGCGTGGTTGATATTTCAAGCTATTTCGAGAGTTTAGATCACTCCAAAATTCTTGAAAAATGGAAGATTCTAATTGGGCAAGAACTTCCAGCTGACCACATGGCAGTTTTTCGTTCAGTGACAAATTACTGCGTTGTTGATTACGAGCAAATGGCATCGAGACTAGGTCTTTACGAAAAGAATTCTTCAGGAAATCGATTTGAGCGTAGACAAAGAAAAATTGATCGACTGCGGACTAGTGGTCACACTCAATTGTGTTCGCCCGCAGAGTTTAGGAATTTGATTTGTGGGGGTGATAATACTCTTCCGAGCTTACTTAGAAAGAATCGCTCTGGCTTTGGCATTCCTCAAGGAACACCAATTTCGGATTTAATCGCTAATTTTTACCTCCTTGATTTTGATCAAAGATTGAAAAATTTTGCAGACGCAAATGGTGGTTTATACCGGCGATATTCAGACGATATTATTTTGATATTGCCAGAAAAGTCCGATTCGGATTTTCTGGAACTGAAAGCATTTCTCCAAAGGGAAATCAAAAAGGAAGGCGAAAGGCTTGAGATACAGGATAAGAAAGTCGCCATTTGTAAATTTGAGCCACAAATGGATGGCTCGTTAAAATACAGCCATCTTTTTGGAAAATCATCCAAAAATGGCCTTGAATATTTAGGTTTTCAATTCAATGGAAGGGTTGTCTCGCTAAAGGACGCAACGCTATCAAATGCATGGAGAAAAATTAAGCGTCGTTCTTACGGCTTTGCTAGAAGATACGTCCGCCGGTATCGGGATAAAGGTGCCGGTTGGATTAAAGCCAATTACCCGTTCCAGAAATTATTGGTTAAATTTATATCTAAAGTTACGCATTCTCAAGATGTTGGCTTCGAGTCTTGGACATTCAGAAGTTATGTAATTCGCTGTATGAAAAAATTTTCGAAATTGAATTGCATATTTACAAAACAGGTCAGGCATTATCTTGCAAATACTCAAACACTGATTTCAAACGATCTTGAAAAAGCAATTAAAATACACCTGAAGTGACGTCCTTCGAGACGCGCAGAAGAAGCGCTCCTCAGGATGAAGGTTTTGGGATTCATAAAAGTTCTCACACCAAATGACTTATCGCATTGGCATAATACCGCGTCACTACACCCTCGCCTTTGGCAACTATATACCGCCCATCACGCTCTTCCACGATGTTGCGCAGCACCAGCATTCTTAGCCCAGCTGTCACCGCGTAATCACGGTCGGCGCGGGGAATGTGGACGTAGGCGCCTTTGGTTTCGAGGCGCTCAATCAATGCCAGAACGGCGGATTTGAGTTCGAGTTCGTCTAGGCCAGCGTCGCCAGAATCTTGCGCTTCCAGCAAAGCGGTTGCCACCAATGACACCGGCAAAGCGGGCACGTGGCTGCCGACATCGGCCATGAGTTTTTCACCGAGTTTTTCGATCAGCGCCATGCGATTGGCCTCGTCGAGGCTGTCTAAATCCTGCACATTGGCGTCTTTGAAAAACGCGGTAAGCGATATTGGTGCGCCAAAGCTAACGGCGGCGTAGCCAAAGCGGTGCCATCGGCCGCGCAGGCGGAGTGACAGGCTGTGGCCCAAAAAGGCAAACGTGCGCCATGTGGCCTTCCACGCTGGTTGACGTTTTGGTTTGCCATCGATTTGCGCAATCAGCGTGCGGTCTTCGAGCACGCGGTCATAATTGAGCCCAACGGGGATAAAAACCACATCGCGGCGGTTTTTAGTGCCCGCTGGTTTCCAAGCGGCGACGATATAGGCCAAAAGGCCCAGCTTGGCGGGCTTCAAAAGGCCGTCGCGCGAGAGGCCGCCCTCGGGAAACATGGCCTGCGGCACACCCGCCTCAGTGGCCATTTGCACATAGCGCGCTAACACTTTGCGATAGAGCCCGCCGCGCGAATTGCGCCGGATGAAATAGGCACCCATTAGCCGGATCAATTGCTGCAAACCCGCCACACGCGCCCATTCGCCCACCGCATAAGACAAAGCCGTGGAGGTGGACGCGAGGTAGGTGACCAGCACATAATCCATGTTTGATCTATGGTTCATCACGAACACCACGGCGGCTTCGGGGTCGACTTTCGACAGCGCTTCGCTATCGGCATAGCCAAGCCGCACGCGGTAAAGCGAGGTTGCCAGCCATTTGGCAATGCGCGCGCCAACCCGAAAATAGGCATAAGCGTTGAAGGCGGGCACGATCTCGCGGGCGTAAATTTTGGCCTCAGTCATGGCCACAGCAATCGGGATGTTCTCATCGCGGGCATGTTCTTCCGCGGCCTTCAGCACTGCTGGGTCGTAAGTAAGACGGTCGATCAAAACTTCGCGGTCAGTCATTTTAAACTGCCGGATTTTGAGCGGCAGCCGGGTGTTCAATTCATCAATGACCGCATTGACTTTGCGGCGAAAAAACCAGCGCATGGCAGGCGAAAAAATGCGGTCAACAAAGCCGATCAGCGCCAGAATAAAGACGCATAAAAACAGCCAAAACGGAACCGCGATATCTGCCACTATGTCCCCCCGAATTGAGACTAGCGGTTTTTGAGGGCAGGGGAAGGGGTGGCTTGTGAACATGAAATTTGGAATTTTTCGTCCTTCGATTCCACCCCCAATCTTCATGGTAAGGAGCTGCCCGGCGGCGTCTCAAACCACGAGGATTGAGTGTGCTCAGGATGAAGAATTTAAAATTGCACAGCGCAATGATGTTGTCTCATTTGGCAACGCAACGTGAAAGAGATTGTGTCATTGCTGCCGCAATTGGTAGCTTTCATAGGTTCACCGCAGGCCACCCGGGCTATGCGGATCAACCAGGGTCTGCGGCGTTTGCTGAAATGGCAACGGGCAGATTCGAATTTGATATTACGGAGAACACAATGAAAAAGCTCATCCTTAGCCTGAGCGTCGCAACCTTCGGATTTGCGGGGTTGGCTGTTGCCCCTGTGATGGCGCAGGACGCACCAAAGGAAATGGACTTTGTCAAAGTGGATGCTGATGCCAATGGCAAAGTGACCGCTGAAGAAGCCTTGGCCGCAGGCTGGGCGTGGACGCCTGAGCAGTTTGCTGCCGCCGACCGCGACAGTGACGGCGGACTTTCTGCCGATGAATTTGTGACAGCCACCAAAGCGTGATGCTGTGACAAAGCCCCTGGCCCGCTCATGCCCCACACGGGCTGGCCGGGGGTGTTTAGATTTTGAAACGTTAAGCAAACGTCGATTTGATTTTACTCGTATCATATTGCATTTGTTGCAAATATCATTTGCGCAACTAAAGAAATTATATGGCCGAGCAAATATGGGGACAAGATTGGAATGAAAGGGAGGTTGAGGCCTGCGTGAAGCTATATTTCGATTGTTTCCAAAAACAAATTAGCGGCACCCCTTTTGTCAAGTCACACGGATATCAAAAATTTTCTGAAGCGACCGGGCGAACGTCCAGTTCCGTGGAAAGCAAATTTCAAAATATTTCGGCAGTTTTGGATGAATTAGGCTTGGATTGGATATCTGGCCTAGCACCGCGGCGGCATTACCAAGAATTACTGGCTAATGTGATCGCCGAAATTCTTCCGTCGGTACTTACCCTAATACCAGAAAACTCAACCGAAAGTGTAGAGGAAGCCGCTGCTTTGTATCTGGAAGCTGCGCCCGAGCGAGCCACGGTTAATAACAAACTGCCCACTTACATTGAAACTCTCGTGAAAAAATTTGACCCCGTTGAGCGCGACCGAAAGAACACTCTGCTCGGTGAAGCTGGAGAAAAAGTTGCCTTAGAATACGAAATGAATTCATTAATTGCGTGCGAACAACCGTTGTTGGCAAGGCAAGTTCGCTGGATTTCAAAACTCGAAGGCGACGGTGCAGGTTACGATATCCTGAGTTTTGAACCCAACGGCGAAAAAAGGTTTGTAGAAGTTAAAACTACCGTTGGCGGCAACAAGACGCCATTTTTTATCAGTCGGAATGAATATGAATTCTCAAAAGCAGAAAGAGAACGTTATCATTTGTTGAGGCTGTTTGATTTTCGCAAAAAGCCACGTCTTTTCCAACTTTCCGGTGATTTGGACAGGTTTGTCCGCCTTAGTACTGAGTCATTTCGAGCAGATTTCCACGCTTGATCCCCACGCCTCCTGACAAACCCTGTCAGCATCACCTCTTTGTTTCCCCGCCGACTCCGCCTATATCTTGCCCATGGCAAAACAACCCGCAAAACAACCTTCTCCGTTTGATGATCTTGATGGCTTTGATGAGGCCCCGCAGCCTGCGTTGACGGGCAACCCACTCAAGGGCGGGATCGCTGATTGGGCGGCGCAGCTGGAGCGCGAGGCGCTGGAAGATGTGCGTAAGGCCCGCAAGGAAGAGACTAGGGCGATACGGTCTTCGGCTGGTTTGCACCGCGTAAAGGTAGAGATTGCAGCGCAGAAAGCCAAGGCCGAACCAGTGCAGGAAATCGCGCCTAAAGCCCGCAAGGGCGACCGCCCGTCCGAGGCTTCCCGAGGTAAAATTAAAAAAGACGACAAAACCTACGACGTTGGCTCAAAACGCACCGGCGGAGGCACGTCGATTGGCGGCACCAATGATCCGCGTGAGCGGGCGGCGGCAGGCTTAAATCCGGTTGCGGGTTTGGATGTGAATTTGGAACAGGCCGAGGCGCTGCTGTCTACCTCCGGCGTTACCGCGACGGTGGATGCACTTAAAGCGTTGCTGGAAACTGGCAATCCGCTGCTCAAAGATGTTGACCTTTGGGTGCCGCACCGGCCCGCGCGGCCTGTCAAATCCGAAGGCGGCGTCAAGTTCCGCATGAATTCCAGCTTTCAACCAGCGGGAGATCAACCGGTGGCGATTGATGAGTTGGTGGGCGGGCTGAATGATGGTGAGCGCAGCCAGGTTTTGCTCGGCGTTACCGGTTCGGGCAAAACGTTCACCATGGCGCAGGTGATTGAGCGCACGCAGCGCCCGGCTTTGATTTTAGCGCCGAACAAAACGCTGGCGGCGCAGCTTTA
>JANMFT010000118.1:0-5920 GCA_031374255.1 Limoniibacter sp.
AGAAGATCATCCAAACTTCTCCAATTATGAACTTATTTTTTGCGATGCGGCGATTACGCTGAAATCGGAAGATGCTTCCAACATACGTCCTATTGTTGCTGTCTATGATGCCGCTAGTGCATCAGAATTGCAGGCGGCAACGTCTGGTAATTCAATTGATGTGTTGGCTTACCCGTTTAACGCCATTGAAGCTGCGGCGAGGCTTCGTTGTCTGTCACGACTTCATATGCTTCAGGAAGAAATCAATCACCGGCAAAGTATTCATCTTCAATCGAAAAACACTCTTTCTGTTTTGCTCATCGGCACGGAGGCTGCCTGCGCAACTGCGCAACAGGCTTTAGCGCCCGAATGCAGTGTTGAGTATACTGATGATGATATTACCGGTTTATTGCGAGCCGGACAGGGCGATTGGTCATGTGTGGTTTTGGCATTAAGCGACACCAGCCGCGAACCCGCAACCTTTATTCGCCAGCTCCGCCTACTGGCCAGTGCGCGGACAATGCCGGTGTTGATTTACACGGAAACAGCCGATGAGCGTTGCGTAAAGGCGTTACTCGCTGGCGCTAATGATTTGGCAATACATGGCTGCACCTCAGGCGAATTGTCAAAGCGTATCCACGCATTGGCACTTCGCAAGTCAGTGTTGGACAAGCTCCGCAGTGACGCTGCCATTGCCGCACCTTTGACAGAATTTGATCATGTAACAGGCCTGCCAGGACAAACGCAGTTGATGCGCACCATGGCAACCAGTTTGAAACGGCTGGAAGCCCAAGGAAAGCCAGGCTCTTTGCTTCTGATCGCTGTTGACCCGCCAGTTGGCGTTCCGGAGGGTGATGCAATACCCGATAGCGTCATGCTCACGCTGACGCAGGTTTTACGGCGGTCGCTGCGCGGGTTTGATTATGCTTGCCGGTTTGGACCGGATAGTTTTGCTATCTTTATGCCCGGTGCTGATGCACTCAATGCTGAACTGGTTGCAAAACGCATCTGCGCAGAAATAAAATCCGAAAGAGTGCGGGTTAAAGAAACACGAAAAGATGGAACAACGGCCTCTATCGGTTTGGCAACCATGGCTGTATCTGACAAAATGGTCACGGCCAACGATATGATAGCAACCGCCTCGGATGCGCTTGCAAAAGCACAGGTACTGGGCGCTTCTCAAGTCATGTCACTGGAGTTAAATTTGGCTGCTTAATGCCGATAAAAAAACCGCCCGAAGGCGGCTTTAAATTTAGACATCAAAACCATTTATTTGATTTTAGTCTCTTTGAAATCGACGTGCTTGCGAACAACCGGATCATATTTCCGCATTGTCATTTTCTCGGTCATGGTGCGGCTGTTCTTTTTAGCAACGTAAAAGAAGCCTGTATCTGCTGTCGATAGCAGTTTGATTTTGATGGTTGCGGCCTTCGCCATGATGATATCCTTTAAATTTCAGGAAAACGAACTCTAAATCCGCGTTCACTCCGTTGAGCGCTGTCTAGCCAAGCCCAATAAATTGTCAACCCGTTTGCGTTGAAAGACGGCGCAGTACGACGGCCATAAAAACGGCAAAAAAGAAGCCCATGCCTAACGCGAAACCGTTAGGCCCAAACACATCCATTAACCCGCCCATAAGCTGTGGCCCGGCGAGCATCCCGACACCATAGCAAAACACAAATGCGGCGTTAGCTTGCGCTAATTGTGCAGGCGGCACACGGGCTGATAGATGCGCAAGGCCAACGGTATAAAGTCCTGCCACCACGCCACCCCAGACAAATAGAATCGCCGCTGCGGCCCACCAATTGCTGATAGCAAAAGGCAAACTCACCATTCCAAGCAAACCTATGACTGCGCAGCCGAGCAGCACAATTCGCCGGTCAGAAACCCGATCGGAAAGAATGCCCAGCGGAATTTGCAGCAGCACATTGCCAAGCCCAATCATGGTGAGCAGCAATGCGGCATCTGTTTCGCTGAGGCCCATGCGCGTGCCATAGACCGGAAACAGCGAGAATCCGCCGGTTTCAACCGAGCCATAAACCAACACAGCGGCGGTTGCAGAGGGCACCAACCACAGAAATGGCCAAAAGCCACCAATTTTACCGTCGCGGACTGGAACTGAATTGTTCCACGCCGCAAGCACCGGGATAATTGCCAAAGCGACCGTTCCTGCGCCTACATAAAACGCAGTTGAACCTTCACTGCCGATTTTTGCAAACAAGGCCGGGCCAATGGCAAAGCCCAGCGACAGCACGGTTGCGTAAATTCCGAACATCAAACCCCGCCGCGATTGCGGGGTGGCAGCGCTAATCCAAAACTCAGAAAGCAAAAACAGGCACGTCACAGCAAAGCCTGTAACAAAGCGCAGGGCAAACCAAACTTCGATTGTTCGAAAAGCGTTAAACGCCAAAAAACTGCCGACAACCAAAACGATCATCAAAACGATCGCGCGTTGTACGCCCAGGATTTGCGCAATGCGCGGGCCAAACGGTGCAGCAAGCAATGCCGCAACACCGGCAAAAGCCGTGTTGGCTCCGATCAAACTGGCGGAATGGCCCTGCTTTTCCATCAATACGCTTAGCAACGGAATGGTGATTCCGAGCGAAATGCCGACCACTGAAATCGTGGCAATCGCGGCAATCGCGCCGCGCCAGTTAATTGCTTCAGGCATGGTTTCGCTCACTGGCGACGCTCGCAAACAAATGTTTTGCCGCGCATGCGAAATTCGGGGATTGGCAATGAGCCAGTCAAGTGTGGATCAGATTTCAAGCGCTGGTCAACCTCGGCCAGAATTGTGCGGGTGATTCCCGGTAAATCAAGATCAATGGTTTCAGCAAATGTTGCCCAGCGAATTTCAGAAAATTCAGCATCCGGCGGCGGCACTTCAAGCGCAACGCAGGTGCGTTTGGCAATAAAAAACCGCGTATCAAATCGCCGCGTCCGGCCGGGCGGAGTGATCGCACGCGCCAGATAACGCATCGCGCTTAAGTCTGGCGCTAGGCCATTTGCTGCAAATTCACCCCAATCAGGAAATTGCGCATTGGGTTTGCCAATCACAAAGCCGGTCTCTTCATAAAACTCGCGGAGTGCCGCAACTGCCAAAGCTTTGGCACGGCGCGCGGTGCCGTTTGCCCCGAAGCCTCTGGAAATTAAACCAGTGTCAGCATCTGAAAGCTCAGATGCAACCGGAATGCGCGCATCATCAGATTCGCGCCGCCCGCCGGGAAAAACAAATTGATTTGGCATAAACTTCAAATCAGCGCGGCGTTTACCGAGCAGCACGCGCGGGGCAGGGCCGGTATCATCAATCAGCACCAACGCAGCAGCATCTTTTGGTTTGAGTTTCGCTGGCTTTGCAGCAAGTGACGTCGCTTCTACCACGTCCAAGTCTTTGCGCGTTAGGCCAACGATCATATGCCACTCACATGGTCAGCATCGCCGCCAAAACCATGCATACGCAGCGCCCATTGCAGGCCAATGACAGCCCCTTTCAAAGGTTGTAACAGAGCAATTGACATCACCAACGTCACCGGCATCCACAGCGCCATATGCTGCCATGAATTCCATTGCACCAGCATTTCGCCAGCCAAATATCCGGCAACAACCACATGCCCGACAACAAAAATCACGAGATAGGCCGGAAAATCATCGGCGCGATGATGGTGCAATTCTTCGCCGCACGTTGCGCAGGTGTTCACAGATTTTGAAAACGAGGTGAATAGTTTGCCTTGGCCGCAATTCGGGCAGCGGCACCTTAAGCCGCGCAGCATTGAGCGCAGCAATGGCCGCTTGGCTTCGACAGCCTGTCCCTCAACGGGTGTGGTGATTTGGAAGGTCAATTTCGGCTCCTCTTTACACCACCAAACGGACGATAGGGCTTTTTGGTTCCAACCATCTGCTTATGCCGCGAAACATGGCTGAGGTCGAGCTTATTCGGCTGTGACACCATTTCGAATGTCATGGAGCCTGCCAGCGGCTGCACTTCGACCAATCGCACTTCAACGCGGTCTGCCAGTCTGAAACCTGCGCGAGATTTATCCCCGATCAGTGCCTGTGCGCCCTCGTCAAACTGGTAATATTCGGAACCAACGGAACGGATGGGAATGAAACCATCCGCGCCATATTCATCGAGCATAACAAAGAGGCCAGACTTAGTAACGCCGGTAATGCGCCCTGCAAACACAGCACCGGTGCGTTCAGCCAAATGGCCTGCAATCAAGCGGTCGACCGTATCGCGCTCTGCGGCTGCTGCTCGGCGTTCGGCCATAGAGATGTGTTCGCAAATATCGGCCAAATCCGGCATTGTGCGCGTATCAACACCGCCCTCGCCAAGCTCCAGTGCGTCTACCAATGCGCGGTGCACCACAAGGTCGGCGTAGCGGCGGATAGGCGAGGTAAAATGAGCATATTTCCGCAAATGCAGACCGAAATGCCCGATATTATCCGGTGAATAAATGGCCTGGCTTTGCGAACGCAGCATGATTTGGTTGACCATATCCTGCTTTTCGGTGCCTTCAACTGCCTTCAGAATGCCATTCATTTTGGCGGGCGTCAGCGCAGGGCCTTGGGCAATGGAAAGCCCGATTGTTTTCAAAAACTCTTTAAGCACTTCTTGCTTGGCGAGAGGTGGCACATCATGCACACGGAACGAAAGCGGATATTTCCGGCGTTCCAGCGTTTCAGCCGCAGCGACATTGGCTTGAATCATAAATTCTTCGATGAGCTTATGCGCATCCAGTCGCGCCGGCACAACAACGCCTTCAACCTTGCCGTTTTCGTCGAGTTTGATTTTGCGTTCCGGTAGATCGAGTTCCAACGGCTCCCGCGAATCGCGCCCGCGTTTGAGCACGGTATAAGCGGCCCAGAGTGGCTTCAGGATTGTTTGAAGTAAGGGCGCGGTCCTGGCATCGCTCGCACCATCAATTGCACTTTGCGCCGCTTGATAGCTGAGTTTGGCGACAGAGCGGATAATTGCGCGGTGAAATGTATGGCTGATCTTTTCACCATTGGAGGCAAACCGCATTTTGACTGCTAGCGTCGAGCGGTCTTCGCCTTCGCGCAAAGAGCAGGCATCGTTGGAAATGGCTTCGGGCAACATCGGCACGACGCGGTCGGGAAAATAAACCGAGTTGCCGCGTTTAAATGCTTCGGCATTCATGGCTGATTTTGGCGGGATGTAAGCTGCAACATCGGCAATCGCCACGTAGGCAATCATGCCGCCGGGGTTGTTTTGATCGGGGTCTGCCTCGGCATAAACCGCATCATCATGGTCTTTGGCATCATGCGGATCGATGGTGATGAACGGAATTTTCCGCCAATCTTCGCGCTTTTTGGTCGGGAAAGGCGGCAGGCTTTCAGATTCGGCAATCACAGAATCCGGGAAGATATGTGGAATTCCATGCGCATGCAGCGCAATCATCGACACCGCTTTTTCAGATTTGATTGAGCCGATAACAGCCACAACCCGCCCGCGTGGCAGGCCATAGCGGGTGGAGCCCACCGGCACGATTTCAACCAAATCGCCGTGCTTTGCTCCGCCCGAATCATCAGCCGAAATCACCATTTCGCTTTGGCGGCGTTCGGTGGCCTCAACGCGAATTGTGCCATCCGGCAAAACGCGGAGCACGCCCAAAATGGCGTCTTTGCGCGTATCGATCAGCTTCATCACGCGCGCGCTGGGCTGCGTATGTTCACCGCTTGGCGGGAAGATCTTTGCAAGAACGCGCTGTCCGACACCGGCCACGGGCGCTGTTCCAACACGTGGCGTTGTGATGCGCACACGCGGCGGCTCGCCTTTGGTAGTTACATCCCAATCCACTGGTGTGCCGATCAAACCGCCATCATCATCGCGGCCTGTGATATCAAGCGTCGTGATGGGGGGCAGAGCGTCTGCACGGACGAGTTCTGTGCCACGGCGTTGCAACGCGCCCTCGGCTTCAAG
>JANMFT010000119.1:0-2418 GCA_031374255.1 Limoniibacter sp.
AAAGTGGCAATAGTTTTATTGCGTCTGAACCCGCTAAGGGTTCAGCCGGTAACCGCCGCTATCAGTCACCAGAATTTCCGCGCGCTGCGGGTCACGCTCAATCTTTTGGCGCAAGCGGTAAACATGGGTTTCCAGCGTATGGGTGGTGACGTTGGAATTATAACCCCACACCTCTTGCAGCAACGTATCGCGCGGCACCGGTTTTCTGTCAGCTCGGTACAGAAAGCGGATGATGTTGGCCTCTTTTTCAGTCAGCCGCACTTTGCCGCCGCGCTGATCCAGCAATAATTTTTGCGATGGTTTAAAAGTGTATGGCCCAACCGTAAACACCGCGTCTTCACTTTGCTCATGCTGGCGCAGCTGCACACGGATACGGGCGAGCAACACCGCAAACTTGAACGGCTTGGTGATATAATCATTGGCGCCAGCTTCAAGGCCCAAAATTGTATCAGCATCGGTATCATGGCCAGTCAGCATAATGATCGGAGCTTTAAAGCCGCCTTTGCGGAGCAATTTAACCGCCTCGCGGCCATCCATATCCGGCAGGCCGACATCCATAATAAGCAAATCAATGATTGAACCGCGCGCGGTGTGAACCGCTTTGGTGGCGGTCGCCTCGTTCAGAACATTGAACTCTTCATAAAGCGACAACTGCTCAACGAGCGTGTTTCGCAAATCATCATCGTCATCAACAACCAAAATTGTGCGGGTAGCCATGGTTAAACTCTCTTGTGACAATTTGCTTCGTGATATGTGATACGCGTCAATGAACGAATATTGAAGGGCTTCACAGTGACTTCACTGGCAATCATGGCAAGATCACGGTTGCGTGATGAAAGACCCAAACAAAAGCGGGCAAAACCGCAAACAATTCGGGTGTCACGCCGCCCGAACCGGAAACAGCAAGGAATAATCCGTATTGGCGCGCAAAAAATGCCCTGTGCACTCGGCAAAAGCGGTATCGGCATTTTAAAGCGCGAAGGTGATGGCAAAACGCCTCTCGCTGCAATGGAGGTTCTATTTGGTTTTTACCGCCATGAATGCTGGCCCCTGATGAGCAGGCAAAAATGGATGTTGCGGGCAGCGCATAATCTAGGCTGGTGCGATGCCCCGCTCGACCAGAATTATAACCGCGCGGTAACGCGGCCATATGGTGCTTCCCACGAAACACTCACCCGTGATGACGGGCTTTATGATTGCGTCATCGTGCTGAACTGGAACATGCAGCCGCGTGCCAAAAATTACGGCAGCGCGATTTTCATGCATATTGCGCGGGAGGGCTACAAACCAACCGAAGGCTGCATCGCTGTATCGAAGCGCGATATGATGCGACTGGTCAAAGTTTTAAAACCGGGGCTACGGATCAAGACAATAGCTTGATCAGATCCACCTCAGATCCATGGCCGCGTTGCGGCCACTGTGTTTTCAAAGCCGGAAATTTGGCTCCCGCGTTCCATTGTCAGGCCAATATCATCAAGGCCGTTGAGCATTTTATGTTTACGGGCGGGATCAATTTCAAAATTAATCGTGCCGCCATCGGGGCCTTTGATGGTTTGGGCTTCCAAATCAATTGTAAGGGTCGCATTAGCACCGCGCGCAGCATCATCCAGCAGCTTTTCCAAATCGCTTTCCGAAACCACAATCGGCAAAATACCATTGTTAAAACAATTATTATAGAAAATGTCGGCAAAGCTGGTCGAGATAACGCAGGAGATGCCGTAATCAATCAACGCCCACGGCGCGTGTTCACGAGACGATCCGCAACCGAAATTATCACCGGCCACTAAAATTGATGCATCTTTCCATGCCGCTTTGTTCAGCACAAAATCAGGGTTGATTGAGCCGTCGTCCATGTAACGCATTTCAGCAAACAGGCCTTTGCCCAAACCGGTGCGTTTAATGGTTTTCAGATAATCCTTCGGGATGATCATATCGGTATCAATATTGATGATCGGCAAAGGCGCGGCTACGCCGGTCAGTGTGGTGAATTTTTTCATGGATGGCAGCTTTCAAGGCAGAATTTTTGCCGCCTTTAGCACGGCTCAAACCTTGCGCCAATGAAATTTGGCCTAATCCAAAATCGGCATAGCCGCTTTTAGTCCAAAATCGGCATAGCAACTTTTAGTCCAAAATCGGCATAGCCACTTTTAGTCCAAAATCGGCATAGCCTCATCGGCAAGCAAAATCGGAATACCATCACGGATTGGATAGCGCAGTTTGGCGCGTGCTGAAATCAGCTCCTGCTTTTCAGAATCATAGGTCAAAGTTCCCTTAGTAAGCGGACAGACCAGAAGCTCAAGCAGTTTAGGATCTGTTATACGTTGCACAGGGGCCGTCATTGCAGTTTTGAGGAACCCGCTTCCTCACGTGCCAGCATCACTTCTGTGATGGCCACAAGCGTCTCGGCGCGGGTTTTCA
>JANMFT010000129.1:0-4543 GCA_031374255.1 Limoniibacter sp.
TTAGCGTTTTATTTGCTGGGAAGCATCACTTTATCAATGATGTGAATCACGCCATTTGACGCAACGATGTCGGCAGTTGTCACGTTTGCGCCGTCAACAGTCACACCGGATGCTGATTTTGTCAGCGCCAAAGTACGGTCACCACCTTGTTTCAAGGTACGCACGTGAATGGTTTTGTTTGGCATTTTGTCGGATGTCAAAACGCGCGGCAGCACATGATATGACAATATTGCGGCAAGCTGGGCTTTGTTTTCAGGTTTCAGCAATGTCTCAACTGTGCCTGCCGGCAGAGCAGCAAATGCATCATCGGTTGGCGCAAATACGGTAAGGTTTTCGCCGGTGGCGAGTGCATCGGCAAGGCCGGCAGCTTTTGCGGCGGCGATCAATGTGCCAAACACTTTTGCACCAGCGGCGGTTTCAACAATGTTGGCGGCAAAGGCAGATGTGCCGAGTGATAACGATACAACGGCGGCGGCGAGAACTGATTTAACTAGTTTCATAGGCGTTACTCCTGGGACTGATGAGCGCAGTTTTCTGCGTTTTGCAGAGGAGTTACGGGCGGCACAAAATCACGGATCATAAACAAAATCGTGAGTTATTTTCTCATAACAAACGCGTGATTTGAGTGATCCAAATAAAAAGCCCGCCGGACTGGAACGGCGGGCTTTCGTTTACTGATATTGATCTTGCTTATTCGCCTTCACGCATTTCGCTGGATATAATCGGCATCTTCGGAGCGTTGGGGTCAATGCTCCCGCGCGTTGCGCCTTGTTGAGCTACTGGCGGAGCGGTGTTTCCACGCTGCTGGCCCGGAGGCGTGTCATTTGCTTGCTCTTCCGGCGAAGCAGCCGGTGGTTGTTGGGCAGAGACTGGCGGCTGAGGCGCAATTGTGCCCGCATCAGCTGGCGCTTTTGGAACTTCAAGACTGGTTAAACCCGCTGGCTCTGCTGTTGCGGGCGCCGTTGAGGCAACCGGATTTGCCGGATCTGGAAATTTGCGGGCAAATTCAAAATTGATTTCGCGCGGCGGCATCGCACCAACAGCTGCCTGTTGTTGAGCAGAAGCAGTATTCAACTTTGGATCGCCTCCAGAAGCATCAACACACGCGGTCTCGGCGCATGGCACCGGCTCACCAAGAGTTATGATTGATTTTGAGCCTTTGGCCCCGGTAATGATCTGATCAATCAATTCGATAGACGACGCTGCCGCCGGTAAACTCGTCAGAACGAGGAGCGCGGCACCTGCAAAAAGCTGTTTCATGTCCAGTCCCTAAATTGGCATCTCACAGCAAAATGACACAAAGGTTTTGAAAGGGCGTTCCTTTCATTGCGTAAATTTAATTCAAATTGTCTTGAAAATGAGTGTCTGTTGCAGGCCAATCAAGAAGGCGGTAACCCGCTTATATGAAGACAAATGTTAAGACAGTTGCAGCAGGGTTCGATGATGCTTTGGACTTGCTGCACCAAAGTATACCAGTGGCTGTGCCAACGGAAACGGTTTACGGTCTGGCTGGCAATGCCACAAATGGCGTAGCAATTGCAGCGATTTATGAAGCTAAAGGCCGCCCAAGCTTTAACCCGCTCATTGTGCATGTCGACAGCATTGCAATGGCGCAAAGCATTGGTTGTTTTGACGATGAGATGCACAATTTGGCCAAGACTTTTTGGCCCGGCGCTTTGACGTTGGTCGTGCCGTTGCATCCAGACGCTGCGATTCATCCACTGGCATTGGCCGGACTGGACACTGTCGCTTTGCGAATGCCGGTCGGCGCTTTGCAAGATCTGGTTCGCGCTTTGGGTAAACCATTGGCTGCACCATCGGCAAATTTGTCCGGGCATTTGAGCCCGACATCGGCGGAGGCTGCTGCTGCAAGTTTAGACGGGCGCATCCCATTGGTGCTCGACGGGGGTCCAACCCATATTGGAGTGGAATCAACGATTGTGGGGCGGATTAAAGGCGAGTTGACTTTGCTTCGTCCAGGCGGAATTGCCGCCGAAATCATTGAGGCGGTCATTGGCATACAGCTCAAACGGCTGCACTCAAATGAAATTATTGCGCCCGGTATGATGGCTTCACATTATGCACCCAATGCAAAAGTGAGATTGAACGCAATGAAGATTGAAACTGGTGAAGCGTTTTTGGGGTTTGGAAAAACTGCCGTTTCCGGCCAAGCTGTCGCGCATTTGAACCTCAGCGCTAAAGCAGATTTGAGTGAAGCTGCGCAAAATTTATTCAGTCATTTGCGCGCGCTTGATGCTGCAAAACCGCTATGCATTGCCGTCGCGCCCATACCAATGCACGGCCTGGGCGAAGCGATAAATGATCGCTTACAACGAGCAGCAGCGCCGCGGGAGCATGCTAATGCCGCTGGATGACAACACTATCTCGCAGTTTGCAGCGATTGTCGGACACAGCAATGCACTGACCGAAGAGAGCGCTATTGCGCCTTATATGAAAGAATGGCGCGGTCTTTATTATGGTGTGTCGCCATTGGTTTTACGCCCTTCAAACACTTTCGAAGTTTCGGCGATACTGAAATTGGCTGCAGAAACCCGCACAGCAATTGTTCCGCAAGGTGGCAATACCGGCCTTGTTGGCGGGCAAATACCTGATGAAAGTGGCAGCCAAATCGTATTGTCACTGACGCGGATGAACAAAGTCCGCACCGTTGATCAAGCAAGTAATGCAATTATTGTCGATGCGGGTTGCACATTGCAAAAAGTGCGCGACGCCGCAGACGACATTGACCGGCTTTTCCCGCTATCGCTCGCCAGCCAGGGCAGCGCGCAAATTGGCGGTAATCTTTCATCGAATGCGGGCGGCACAGGTGCTTTGGCATATGGCGTTGCGCGGGATTTGTGCTTGGGGTTGGAAGTGGTACTGCCAAATGGCGATGTGCTGAACGGCCTTCGCACTTTAAAGAAAGACAATCGCGGCTACGATCTGCGTAATTTGTTTATTGGCGCGGAGGGCACACTCGGCATTATCACGGCTGCGAGCTTGAAGCTGTTTCCAAAACCCAAAGACAAAGCAACAGCTTGGTTGGGCCTCGGCTCGCCGGAGCATGCGCTGAAGGTTTTGAACCTCATGCAAGAAGCGCTCGGGCCAAGCCTCACAACGTTTGAACTTTGCGCGGCAACGCCAATGCAGTTTGCGCTGAAGCATAACACGCAAATGCGAAACCCATTAAGCAATGAGCATCAATGGTATGTGCTGGCTGAAGTTTCATCCGGCACGAGCCAAGCTGCTGCTGAAACTGCGCTATCCAATGTGCTCGAAACAGCACTGGATGAACAGGTTGAAGATGCTGTGGTGGCTGTGTCAATTGAGCAGGCACGCGCGTTTTGGGCCATCCGAGAGGCAATGTCAGATGCGCAAAAGCATGAAGGAGGGTCGATTAAGCACGATATCTCACTGCCTGTTTCTGCCATTCCAGAGTTTATCAAGCGCGCAGCACCCATTGTTGAAGCCATCATTCCCGGTGCCCGTGTCGCCTGCTTTGGCCATATGGGCGACGGCAATTTACATTATAATGTGTCGCAGCCAGTTGGCGCTGATACCAAGCACTTTCTTGCCCGTTGGAATGAGATGAACAGCGCCGTACACGGACTGGTTGCTCAATATAACGGTTCATTTTCAGCTGAGCACGGTATTGGTATTTTGAAACGGGAACTTTTGGCGCAAACGCTAGATCCGGTTTCATTGGCCACAATGCGCAATATCAAAGCGATGTTTGACCCGCTGAACATTATGAACCCCGGCAAAGTGCTGTGATTTAGATTTTGCAATTTAGACTTTGTTTTTAATTCGGCGACGTTTTGCTAACCATCGCTTGAGGTCAGGTTTGATTAACCGCGTCGCTTAAGTGACTGACTACAGAAGTTACCTATACCTTCTCCCACCAGAGCCGGAAAACGGCCAGTCAGGGTAAGGCCCCTGACAATAAGACAGGGAAGGCGACAACCATGACTGCATCAGCACAAGTCAAACCCCTTTGGGCAGGCCAGGATATGCGGCTTGATCCGGCGCGTCTGCCGCAAGATGTGTCTTATGCTGCGATTGCCAGCGATGATGTCAGTTTCACGATTTCAACACGCGGTGCGGTCATGCATCGCCGGCAGTCTGAAACCGGCTCGCCACTTTCAATTGCCCTGCCGGCCCGCACATTCCGAGGCGTTGCAGCCCGTGCAATGGAAGATGAAAATGGTGTTGTAACCGTAACACTTGAACTCTTGCACAGCAATGAAGCGTTTTCAGTGCCGCTTTTGGTGGCGCATGATTTGGAAAGCGTTTCCGGTGACTGGCACCGCTGGGCAGAATTGTTCAGCCTGCCGATGATGCTGATTGAGGAAGACGGCGTTGCCCGCACGCTTGAGGCCAGCTTAGAGCGTTATGAACAGCGGCGCGTTGAACATGATGGTTTTGTGCCAGTGCCGAAGCCTGCGAAATATGGCGCGGCGGGCCGCGTTGGAATGCTTGGCGTGCGGCTGGTTATTGGCGGCCAAGTAATCATCGGCGAGTTGTGCTGATTACAGAAGGCGGG
>JANMFT010000135.1:0-2171 GCA_031374255.1 Limoniibacter sp.
ACGTCGCGGCCAAGGCCAGCGACAATGGCGCGATAAAGGTCAGGCATGCCTTGCCCGTGCTCGGCGGAAATCGCAATTGGTTCGCCGAGACCGAGTTCGTAGGCTTCGGTAATGCCTGCTTCAGACGCACGGGATTCTGTTTTGTTGGCGAGCAGCACAACCGGCTTTCCGGATTTGCGCACCAGTTCTGCAAACACGCTGTCGATGGGTGTGATGCCGATGCGGGCGTCATACATGAACAAAATAATGTCGGCTTCTTTAATGCCGATTTCGGTTTGCGCGCGCATACGGCCCGCGAGGGATTCCGGCGGCGCATCATCCAAACCGGCGGTATCCATGATACGGAATTTCATGCCGGCCAGATTGGCATCATGCAGCCGCCTGTCGCGCGTTACGCCGGGCGTATCGTCCACGAGAGCAAGTTTGGCGCCCGCGAGGCGGTTAAACAGTGTGGATTTGCCAACATTGGGGCGCCCGACAAGGGCGGCAAGAAAAGCCATCAGCTGCCGCTTTTGGGAGCTGTGCCGCCAATCAGCGACAACATGATAGTGGCGCGGGAGGCAACGCCATCGGGCGCGGCTGTATCAGCGGTAATGGTTTCAAACAGCTTTTGCGCATTGGCATTATCGCCTGCCTTATAGGCAGCTAGGCCCATTGCCTCCAGCGCAGAATAGCGCATTGGGTTACCATCGGCTGAGAGCGCTTCGGCGCGCTGAGCCACCTCAACATAGGTGCCATGGTCAACCAGCAAATAAGCCGCGCGGAGTTTGGCTATATCACGCAAAGGTTCGGCAACCGTGCTGTCGGTAGCAACCGCATCAAACGCCGCGACGGCTGCTTTAGGGTCTTTGGCAGCGGTGAGTGTTGCCGCGCGGAAACGGGCGAGCAGCGGGTAAGCGCCAGTGCCGTCCGCCTCAAGTGCGGTAAGGCCTTTCAACGCTTCGTCAGAGTTGCCAGCACGGGCAGAATCCAAAGCTGAAAGAAACCGGTCGCCAGAAGCATTGGCACGACCTTCTGCCCAGGACACATAACCCGTCCAGCCTGCAACTGCCAAAATCACCGCAACAGCGGCAGAAATTAAAATCGCGCCGAAGCGGCGCCAGACGGATTTGAGTTTATCCTGCCGCAGCTCATCATCAACTTCGCGCACAAAAAGGTCGTTACTATTGGTCATCAAATGCTCCGCGCAAATAGGCGCTGTTATCTGGCTTGCACCTAAGGCTTGCCGCAAAGCCGGTCAACTGGGTTGCATTAGGACGCCGGTATTGGCGCAACGCCAAACAGCCAAAGATGCAAACCGCCGACAAATAAAGCATAAACGGCCAGCCCAACCAATATTGACAGCACATCCCATTTAACGTCGCCCGCCACCGGCAATTTGGCTTCGCCCCGTTGCTCGCGTTTTTTGAGCCATATTCGCACAATTATCGCCCATGCCAAAAACGATCCGAACAGCAAAATGGCGGCAAGCGACCCGTTGGCCAGTAAATGGCCGAGCGCCCAGATCTTAACCGCCAGCAGCATCGGGTGTTTCAACCATGCTTTCAGACGGCCCGCCGGAAATTGATATACCGCGATCGAGATCGAGGCAAACAGCATCAGCAGCGCGTTGATGTGCTTCATCCAAACCGGCGGCTCATATAGATAAGGCCCGCTGGCAACAGCATCATTGTAGAACCAAATGATCAGGCCAAAGCCGATAAGCGAAGCTACGCTGTAAATGCCTTTCCACGGCCCGTCGCCACGCGTGGCAATTGCGTTTGCACGAAACTCCGGCGCAACTACGCGGGCAAGGTGAATGCCGAGGAAAAGGATAAGGCCGAGGATAAGACCAATCATTTAATTTGCCTCTTCTGCTTGCCGCTCAAGCCAGCGCTGTTCAATTTGTGGCAGGGGTTTATTGTCAAACGCCGCTTCAAATGCAGCAAGGCGCTTATAGATAGAAATCAACTCGATGATGGTTGTCCAAGAATTGACCAGATATTGAAACGAGTTTGCGACCTGACCAAACGCAGTCAAAATCTGCTGCAAAATACCAAATGTAATCTTACCTGCAACAATTGTTGGTATGAGGAGAACATATACGAACACGTTATCGGCTTGCAAATAGACCGATCGCGCCACGTTGAAATAAAGATAGTGAAAATACAGCGTGAAGTAGTTTTTGCGCA
>JANMFT010000141.1:0-4426 GCA_031374255.1 Limoniibacter sp.
CCTGACGGAAGTTCAGGGCCCACTGGGTCAGAAAGCATGCCAATTACTCAGTTGTTTTGAAAGACAAAGGTTACAAACTTATCAGCGGTAGCAATAGCACTTTCGTCTTGGTTACTCGTATTGACGTGATGATAATCTGGAAACCGTTTTGGATTGAACCGGTGCGTAAAAGGCTTTGGCAGACCTGCCCAACGAGCCGCCTCATCAATCGAAAATGAACCATCATAATGAGGGCTGTTTATAGTTGTGACACATATTTGTCTGCCAGCCTTGGTTGCGTTTTCCGCGCTTTTTAAGAAACGTCTCAAAAGAACATGATTTGGATTTCTTCCGTGCTTCGGTTACCTGCTTCCAACGTTTGGAAATTGAAATACGACAAGATCGAAGAACGCAAATCCGAATTGAATATCAATTTTTTGCGCATCTACACCGTCCATCACTTTGCATCCAAGACGAACAAGTTTGCGGGCATTGGTCTTAGTGATGTCCAACCAGTCTTCACTAAGTTCAAAAGTCGTTGCACAGATTGTTTTTCTGCTCAATTTATCGAGCTTTTCAGCGATGCAAAGCGCAAAACTCAAATTGCCTTCACCGACAAAAAGAGTTTGAGCAGTTAACGCTGCACCGGCAAAATCAAATTCTTCTTCGGTGTTAAGCGCATGTTTCAGCCGCAAAGCAGCGGCAAAAAGTTGGTCGAACATGAAATTATACATGGCTGAACCCGCTAGCTATTTCCGCGTATTTTTCGAAATGCTAATAGGGAAATTGTGCTGGTGGATAAGTTTAATTTGAGGAACGTTCAAACATATCGAGCGGGATATGGCTCCTGTGCGAATAGCAAGAGTGTTTGGATGCATCTTGCGCTAGACTTGACGTAATGAAACGACAACCCGACCATCGACACCAGATGGTAGGGTTCATTCACAACTCCAAAAAACATAAAATGGTGCACCCAAAGAGATTCGAACTCCTGACCCCCAGATTCGTAGTCTGGTGCTCTATCCAGCTGAGCTATGGGTGCATATCGCTGCATTAACGCGGCGCTTTTTTGTTTCTCTAGCCATTTGAGCTGTCATTGGCAACGCTAAAAATGCCAAATTTATGAAGCGGCAATTTTTGCCTTTGCCGCATCATATTCGCGCTTCAGTTTTGCAACCAGCTCTCCTACCGGCAGCACGGCTTTAACTGCGCCTATGCCTTGGCCTGCACCCCATATATCTTTCCATGCTTTTGCGCCGGTTGCTGCGCCGTCAAAATTCATTTTGGAGGGATCAGCTTCCGGCAAATTGTCGGGGTCCATACCGGAGTTGGCAATTGACGGTTTCAGATAATTTCCAGGAATGCCGGTGAAATAGTTGGAATAGACAATGTCCTTGGCGGTGCTTTCCACAATCATCTCTTTGTAATCATCACGCGCACGCGCTTCATTGGTGGCAATGAAAGGTGAGCCAATATAAGCCAAGTCTGCGCCCATGGCCTGCGCCGCCAAAATCGCCCCGCCAGTTGCAATTGAGCCTGAAAGCAAAAGCGGCCCGTCAAACCATTCGCGGATTTCTTGGATCAGTGCGAACGGTGACAATGGCCCGGCATGGCCGCCGGCACCTGCTGCAACTGCGATGAGGCCATCTGCACCTTTGTTGATCGCGGAATGTGCATGGCGCACCGAAATAATGTCATGCAGCACAATGCCGCCATAAGAATGGATCGCAGCATTGACCTCGGGCACAGCGCCGAGCGAGGAGATGACGACCGGCACCTTATATTTCACGCACATCATCAAATCATGTTCGAGACGGGTGTTGGATTTATGGACGATCTGGTTGACGGCAAACGGCGCTGAAAGCGCCTCTGGATGCTTGGCATCGTGTGCAGCCAATTTTTCGGTAATTTCCGCCAGCCATTCATCAAGCTGTGCTTCCGGGCGCGCGTTTAATGCCGGAAATGAACCGACGATGCCTGCCTTACATTGCTCAATCACCAATGGCGGATGGGAAATAATAAACAACGGTGCGCCGATGACCGGCAAACGCAAACGGTTTTTCAAAATATCGGGCAGGGCCATTGTGAACTCATTTATTTGACGTAAACGTAACAGTAAGTGAAACTTTAGGCCTGTGCAACAAACGGTTTGTCAATATTAGGCATAAGTCTTCACTATTTGGGGTTAGGTTTAACCACTTGATTAGGCCGTTTTAACGGTTTAGCCAAAACGCTGTGATTGATCTGCCGGTAATGGCTTGAATGCGTCGCTTGGGGGCATCGCGTGAATTCAGTTGAACAAGCCATCAGGGCTGCGCTTGGTAAGGGCGATGACAGCGACCAGACGTTCCGCCGCCGTATCTATGCATCAGCTTCCGCAGCACTTGAGCGGTCATTGATTGCACGGCCTTACACCGAAGTCGAGATTGGTGCACGGCGTCAAAGCCTGGCGGCAACAATCAAACATATTGAATCAGAATTTCTGGTTGCCGTTGAAAATGAAGCCGTTTCACCACATCAGCCGGTTGAACAAGCTGTCAAACTTGCGGTCAAAGAGACTGAACCAGAACCCGAATTAATGGAGCAGAACAGCGTTGCACCGGTGAAGGTCAGCGTTGAAACGCCTGATTTCCGTGAGCGGGTTTCAACAAAGCCGGCTGTGAAACCAGCCAAAATTGCGCCTCAGCGCAAAGCCCGGCCTTGGATGAAATATGCGCTGAATGGCGGTTTTTTGTTTGCGATATTTATTGGTGGCGTTTGGGCATACAGCGAAGGTAAGCGTGTTTACACCGAGGCAACAGCTTCAGAGCCTACTGGTAAAAAGCCTGTTTTGGCTGAAACCAATGGTGCTGTCGGAGGCGAACAGACCGACTGGATACAGGTGTTTTCTGCCAGCGACACAGATCTGGTCACTGCTCCACAGGGCGCAAAAGCTGAAATAACCAGCCGTGACGGCGTAAACGTCGTGAAGATGACGGGCGACAGTTCCAATGAAGTGTCCGTCAAAATCGGCGCGGGTTTGATACAAAATTTTGCCGGTAAGCGCATTTTATTCAACTTCAAAGCACGCAGCGCAAACGGCACTACGCTGGACACCGGCGCGCATTGCAATTTTGGCTCTGAAACCAAATGCGAGCGTAAACGGTTTAAGATCGGCCCTGATGCTGCCGAATATATGTTTGTGGTGACTGTTGCTGCAACAGCAAAGGAAGAAGGTTCATTGCTCATTGCTCCTGATTTAACGGGCAGCGGTGGCGCGGTTGAGATCGAAAGCATCCGGGCCACGATTGTTAATCCAAATGCCGGCTAACCCAAAAACTGGTTCAGCGTTGTAAGCAAGTCGGCCTCTCGCGCTGGTTTGTCCCACCTGACCCGCGAGATGCGCGGGAAGCGCATGGCCACGCCAGACTTATGGCGCGCTGATTTGTTGAGGCCCTCAAACGCCACCTCAAACACCAGCCCTTTGTCTTTATTTGCGTGAACGGAGCGCACTGGGCCGAAACGCTCAAACGTGTTGTCACGCACATATTTATCAATCAGCTTCAATTCATCATCGGTAAAGCCGGAATAAGCCTTGCCGACCGGAACCAGCATCCCGCCTTTTTCGGGGTCGTTTGTCCAGACGCCAAACGTATAATCTGAATAAAAACTTGAACGCTTGCCATGCCCGCGCTGAGCATACATCAGCACAGCGTCGACCAGCATGGCTTCGCGCTTCCATTTAAACCACGGGCCTCTGGGGCGGCCTGCAAGATAGGGGCTGTCGAGGCGCTTCAGCATCAGGCCTTCGATAATGCCCTCGGGCGGATTGGCGCGAAGTGCTGCTAAATCCTCAAGATTTGAAGCTGATAGCTGCGGCGACAAATCAAACCGCGATGGATCAAGTTTTGCAGCAATCGCTTCTAGCCGCGCGCGACGTTCCATTAACGGCAAGCCCCGCCTGTCTTCACCATTCTCGACCAGCACATCATAGAATCTTACAGCTGCTGGAAATTCGCGCAGCATTGCGGGCGATACCTGTTTGCGGTTAAGGCGCTGCTGCAAATCACTAAATGAGCCGAGATTGATTTTGGTGCCATCGTAACGCCCGACCAGCAGCTCGCCATCGAGCGTCGCGTTCACATACAGCGCTTCCACCACATCGGGAAACGCACCCGAAATATCATCGCCCGTGCGGGTGTAGAGCCGCTTGACGCCTTGGTCGCAGACGCATTGCACGCGGATGCCATCCCATTTCCATTCAATGGCAAACTCCGCCAAATTGAGTTTAGCCAAGTCCGTTTCATCCAGCGGTGTTGCCAGCATTACAGGCCTGAAAGGCGCGGCAACATGGCCGGACGGGCGATCGGCTTTGCCTTCAAGCCACGCGAAAAGCTCCAGGTAAGGCGGCGTTTGGGCGTGCCAAACCTCTTCAATGTCTTCAACAGCCTTGCCGCCGAAATCAGCC
>JANMFT010000158.1:0-5496 GCA_031374255.1 Limoniibacter sp.
CTTTGAGATCGTCCGGTATTTCAACGACGTCCCAAGCAGCACCGAGGCTCTCGTCACGCCAAACAAGTGCGTTCATCTCAATCAGATCGACAACGCCTTTAAATTCAGTTTCCGCACCAATCGGCAACTGCACAACGGCAGGAATTGCACCAAGACGTGATTTGATCATAGAAACTGAGCGGTAGAAGTCAGCGCCAATCTTGTCCATTTTATTGCAGAAAATCAGGCGGGGAACATTATATTTATTAGCCTGACGCCAAACAGTTTCGGTCTGTGGCTCTACACCGGCGTTGGCATCGAGCAGCGCAATCGCGCCGTCGAGAACACGCAGTGAGCGCTCTACTTCAATCGTAAAGTCAACGTGGCCCGGAGTGTCGATAATGTTGAAACGGCACATGCCACCTGTACGGCCAGTCCAGTAGGTCGTCGTCGCAGCAGATGTAATAGTGATGCCGCGCTCTTGCTCTTGCTCCATCCAGTCCATCGTTGCCGCGCCGTCATGCACTTCGCCGATTTTGTGCGACTTGCCTGTGTAATACAGGATGCGCTCAGTGGTCGTCGTTTTGCCGGCGTCAATATGCGCCATGATGCCGAAGTTACGATAGTCTTCGATTTTATATTCGCGAGCCATAACGGAAAGCCTTTAAATTCTTATGTTGCGCCAGTTACCAGCGGTAATGTGAGAAGGCGCGGTTGGCATCAGCCATGCGGTGTGTGTCTTCACGCTTTTTAACGGCGTTGCCACGGTTGTTTGCGGCGTCCATAAGTTCGCCTGACAGGCGATCAATCATGGTAGTTTCGTTGCGCTTGCGCGCTGCAGCAATCAACCAACGGATGGCCAAAGCCTGACGGCGCTCAGGACGCACATCAACCGGCACCTGATAGGTGGCACCACCAACACGGCGTGATCGCACTTCAAGGTGCGGCGCAACATTACCGATCGCCTGATGGAACAGGATGATCGGGTCTTGCTTCGAGCGGTCACGCACTTTGTCGAATGCGCCATAAACAATGCCTTCGGCAGCAGATTTTTTGCCGTCATACATGATGGCATTCATAAACTTGGACAGCACCAGATCACCAAACTTTGGATCCGGGTTAATCTCACGTTTCTCTGCACTGTGGCGTCTTGACATATTCGTCGTCTCTTTTGTTGACCGGTTCCGGCGTTATCCGCACAAGAACTCGAAGAAATTATTTTGGACGTTTTGCACCGTAATGCGAACGGCGCTGCTTACGGTTTTTAACACCCTGCGTATCGAGAACACCGCGGATGATGTGGTAACGAACGCCCGGCAAATCTTTTACACGGCCGCCGCGGATCATCACGACAGAGTGCTCCTGCAGATTGTGGCCCTCGCCCGGAATGTAACCGATGACTTCAAAGCCATTGACCAAGCGAATTTTGGCAACCTTACGAAGCGCCGAGTTCGGCTTTTTCGGTGTGGTTGTATAAACACGTGTGCAAACGCCGCGTTTCTGCGGGTTTTCTTGCATCGCCGGAACCTTGTTGCGCTTTACTGGCGCTTGGCGTGGCTTGCGGATCAGTTGGTTAATGGTTGGCATAAAAAGCCGTCCCTTTGTCCAGTAGTCAATTGCACGATGGGCTTTCGCCCGGAATTTGTTACCGCTCAAACACGAACCGGGCTATCGACCTTTTTCAAGATCTGCCCGCAAAACAGCAGAGGAAGCTTTCGCATCGTGCTTATTTGATAACCGTATTTAGTCGTTAGTCTTTGGCGATTGAACATTGTTTGAGATATTATTTCGGGGCGTGTCGCCCTGAAGGAGTGATCTCACATCTATTCCGTTGGCTGGCGTCTAAAGACATGCCCCTGCCCCGTCAAGGCATAAATGGCAAAAATTCGTATTGGCATGGCTGCTTTGCATGACTCGCACGTAAAGCGCCCCGTAACATGCGGCTTTAGACGATTTATTACCTTCAATACCTCGCAACACCGGTTTATTTGGGTTAAATAGCACCATGAAAACAACTCTTAAAGGCTTGGCCGCTGCCATGGCATCGAAAACAACCACCGATTCTACCTTAACCGTATTCATCATTATCGGTCGCGCTTGGGCCGTTACAGGCGGCGAACCCGAAGAGGTACACGTTTTGCTGACCGCCCCCGATGAGGATTCTGCCGTGCGCAACGCGCTGAACGGCCTTGCAGAAGAAGGCTATGAAGAATGCGAGCTCGACCAGATCGGCCTTCTTGAAGACGCCCCCGAAGAAGAGCCGCATATTTCAGCCTATCAAGGCGCGCTTGAGGGCGAGATTGCGATTGTTAGGTTTGGGGATGAGTGAGGGGGGACGGTTGGCAGTTGGTCATTCAACTTTGATTTTTGATAACTAAATTACTTGATAGTTTTGAAAGCAATGGCCGTAAACGCGCTAAATCTTCGGACTCTGATGCGATCAAAATAAGTGTGTCATTATCAAATCTGACTTCACCCAAAACATGCGTGCCCCACTTCGGCGAGTATCCTGAAACCTTGTATCCAACATAGTTAGCGTTGCTAAAGTAAACCAAGTTGATGTTAGCGCCCGGGTCTTCAGATCGTAGAAGCCGCTTCAGCATTGCTACAAGCGTTGTACGAACACTCGCGCGAGTTCGGAATTCCTCTTCAAGGCTTTTACCACCAGTAATTCCAAGGTCAGGTGCCAATCCAAAGCTGCTGATACTTGAGTAACTGACTTCAGTTTTTTCACCGCCACACGATTGAATTTTGCAAACAAATTTAGCGCCTGATCCAGCACCGCTTTTACTCCATTCCTCGGAAGGGAAAGCACTGGCAAACCTCGGACCCTGTTGAACAGTGGATTGGCAGCCCGTTACAAGTAGACCCAAAGCAAGAACTGCAATTTTTTTCATCTACTAGCTGCCCAATTCAATTTTTAAAAATAATATCCTGAGCTTGATGGAAAATGGCAACAGCTCAATTTTTTCTATCTAAGTAAAATTAGTCTAATACGAGAGTGCTCATTTTCAAACGTGGCCTCAAAAATATAAATTGCACCCCTAGAACAAAAAAGGCCGCAGTCACCCGCGGCCTTTTCTCATTCTATAGCCATCCGAGCTTTCACTCAGCAGCATCGGCCTTTGTCATATCGGCCAGCGCTGCCTGAGCAGAAACTTCAGCGGTGCGGCGGCGCTCGTCGATGATGAGCATGTCGCGGGCGCTGGCGATGCGGCGGATGCGGGTGATCTGGCCGCCGGTACCGGCGGGGATCAAACGTCCAACGATCACGTTTTCTTTCAGGCCCTGCAGCGTATCAACCTTACCGGCAATTGCAGCTTCCGTAAGAACCTTGGTGGTCTCTTGGAACGAGGCCGCCGAGATAAACGATGGCGTCTGCAATGAGGCTTTGGTGATGCCGAGAAGCACAGGCTCGCCGACAGCAATTTTCTTATTATCCTCAGCCAAACGCTCATTGACCTCGTCAAATTCAATACGGTCAACATTGTCGCCTTGGATATAATCAGAATCGCCGCCATCGATGATTTCAACTTTCTGCAGCATCTGGCGAACAATCACCTCAATGTGCTTATCGTTGATCAACACGCCCTGCAGACGATACACTTCCTGCACTTCGTCAACGAGGTAAGACGCAAGCGCCTCCACACCACGAATGGCCAGAATGTCGTGCGGCGCAGGGTTGCCGTCGATGATGTAATCGCCCTTATCAATCACGTCGCCATCTTGCAGGTGGAACGGTTTTGACTTGGCAACCATATATTCAACCGGCTCGACGCCCTCTTCCAAAGGCTCAATGATAATGCGGCGCTTGTTCTTGTAGTCACGACCCAAACGGACGGTGCCTGCAATCTCAGCGATAATCGCATGATCTTTCGGACGGCGGGCTTCAAACAACTCGGCAACACGCGGCAGACCGCCGGTGATGTCTTTGGTGCGTGCGCCATCAAGTGGAATACGCGCAATAACGTCGCCCGGACGGATTTCAGCACCCGGCTCGACGGAAAGAACCGTCTGCACCGAAAGCATAAAGCGAGCATCACCACCGCGCTCCAGTTTGTTGATCTTGCCTTTGGCATCCATCACCACGAGAGCAGGTTTCAAATTGGCACCGCGCGGGGTTGCACGCCAATCGATAACAATACGTTTGGTGATACCGGTTGCCTCGTCGGCGGTTTCTTCAACCGAAACGCCGTCGACCAAATCTTCGTAACCGGCTTTACCGCCCACTTCCGAAATAATCGGACGTGTATACGGGTCCCACTCGGCAATACGCTGGCCGCGTTTGATCTTGTCGCCATCATCGGTGAACACGACAGAACCGTAGGTCACGCGATGAACCGCGCGCTCTTCGCCTTTATCATCTACAATCACGATGGCCATGTTACGGCCCATAGTGATCAGCTGACCGGCAGCATTGCGAACCACGTTACGGTTGCGCAGTTTGGCTGTGCCTTCAAACGATGCTTCAACAAACGACGAGTCCACAACTTGCGCTGCGCCGCCCATATGGAACGTACGCATGGTCAACTGTGTGCCCGGCTCACCAATGGATTGTGCGGCAATAACGCCAACCGCTTCACCATGGTTGACGGGTTTTCCGCGCGCCAAGTCACGGCCATAGCAAGTGCCACAGACGCCGCCGCGCGTTTCGCAGGTGAGCGCCGAACGGATTTTCACCAGCTGAACGCCAGCTTTTTCGATCCGCTCAATGTCACGCTCGTCCATCAGCGTTCCGGCTTTAACAATGACTTCGCCGGTTTTGCCATCGTAAACGTCGAGCAACGCTGTACGACCCAAGATACGCTGACCGATGGAGGCAACAATCTGGCCAGCATCAATAATCGCCGTCATGTTGAGGCCGAGCTCAGTGCCGCAATCGTTTTCGATCACGATGCAATCCTGCGCCACGTCAACCAAACGGCGGGTCAGGTAACCCGAGTTCGCGGTTTTCAAAGCCGTGTCAGCCAAGCCCTTACGGGCGCCGTGGGTTGAGTTGAAATACTCAAGCACGGTGAGGCCTTCTTTGAAGTTTGAGATGATCGGTGTTTCTATGATCTCGCCAGACGGTTTTGCCATCAGGCCGCGCATACCGGCGAGCTGACGCATCTGCGTGGGTGAACCACGGGCACCCGAATGGCTCATCATATAAACAGAGTTCATCTGTTTTTGACGGCCGGTGTCTTTGTCAAACTTCACAGACTTGATACCAACCATCATCTGGTCAGCGACTTTTTCAACGCATTTGGCCCAAGCATCAACAACCTTGTTGTACTTCTCGCCCTGCGTGATCAGGCCTTCATTATATTGCTGCTCGTATTCTTTGACCAGTTTATCAGTCTCACCAACCAGTTTGACCTTGGTCTCAGGAATAACCATGTCATCCTTGCCGAACGAAATACCGGCGGTGCAGGCATGACGGAAGCCAAGCTGCATGATCTGGTCGCAGAATATGACCGTGTCTTTCTGCCCGCAATGACGGTAAACCGTGTCGATCATTTTCGAGATGTTTTTCTT
>JANMFT010000170.1:0-3031 GCA_031374255.1 Limoniibacter sp.
ACCGGCAGGCCCGCGCCGGTTGTCCGCGCCATTTCAGCCAGCACAAACGCTTCGGCATCCGGCATCACTTCGTCGATAACGATGCGGCCCAAGCCGGACAGTGCACGAAGCCGCCAGTTGGCTGCCGGAAGTTCAGGAAACAGGGTCATAAAACTAAATCAACCAATCGGGTTTGCGCCGCGAAACGCCACGATACGGGCAAATAATACGGTGTCATATTCCGGCAAGACCGGCTCTTGGCCCATGAACCATTTTTGCAAATTGGCATCTTCGCAATCGAGCAGGCGCTCAAGCTCACTTAAATCTGCATCATTCATGGTTTCGATTTCAGCATTGGCAAACAGCCCGAAAATAATGTCGAGTTCCCGCGTGCCGCGCCGCCATGTGCGCAGCAACGTCCGCTTGCGGCGATCATCTAATCCGGCACTGGTGCGCATGGTGAGCATTCGACACGCCTTAGCGGTTAGAAACCGCCTTGTCAGCCTTGAACGTTAAGCGCCTTCGTCGCACACATGAAATATGCGTCCGACCTTTCTTGATCCGATTTTTGCACCGGTTTCGACTTTGCCCCGTATTGGGCCGAAGCTGACACCGCTTTTTGACCGCCTAATCTCGCGCGGCGACGGCCAGCCTGCGCGAATTGTAGACCTCATTCTTATGCCACCCTTTCGCGTAATGGATCGCGGCAGCCAAACAAAGGTTGAGTGGGTGCAGGAAGGCACGGACGCTACAGTGACCGTGCAAGTTGGCCGTTATCAATGGGCACCCGAAGGCAAATCACGCCTGCCGCAGCGCATTCATTGCAGCGACGACACGCAAGATATCACGCTGACGTTTTTTCAAGCCAAGCGGCAATGGCTGGAGAAGGCCTTTCCCATCGGCGAAACCGTATCGGTGTTTGGCCATATCGAGTTTTTCAACGGTCGCATCTCCATGGTGCATCCTGAAAAAATCACCATGAACAATGAAGACGGCACGCTGCGGATGATCGAACCGATCTATCCGCGAACAGCGGGATTGAGCCAACGCGTGGTGCTTCATGCGGTGGAAAGCGCGCTCAAACAACTGCCGCAATTACCGGAATGGGGCGAGGCAAGTGTGCTGGCGCGCCATGAGCTGCCGCCTTTCAACACTTCACTGAAATCTCTTCATAACCCGGTTGATCAGGCCTCGCTTGATCCGCTCAACCCATATCGCAAAAGGCTGGCCTATGATGAGTTTTTGGCGGCGCAATTGGCGCTGGCGGTTGTGCGGCGCGGGCAACACAAAGTTGCAGGCGATGCCAAAGCGCCTACCGGATTGATCACCGCAAAACTTCAAGCCGCGCTGCCCTTTCAGCTGACCGGCGCGCAAACCCGCTCGATTGCTGAAATCAGCGCAGATCTTTCATCGCCCGAACGTATGCTGCGCTTGCTGCAAGGCGATGTTGGATCAGGTAAAACCATGGTTGCTTTGTTTGCCATGGCGCAGGCCGCTGAAGCCGGTTTTCAATCTGTGTTGATGGCCCCAACTGAAATTCTAGCGCGCCAGCATTTTGCAGGCTTGCAAAAATTGGGTGAAGCAGCCGGTTTGCGGCTTGGCTTGCTTACCGGCAAAATGAAAACAGGGGAGAAAAATGCTGTTCTTGCCGCACTCGCCGATGGCACATTGCACGGCGTCTTTGGCACCCACGCATTGTTTCAAGACAAAGTCACATTCGCCAATCTCGGGCTGGTCGTCGTCGATGAACAGCACCGCTTCGGCGTGCATCAACGTCTTGCGCTTTCTTCCAAAGGCTCGGCCCCCGACATGTTGGTGATGACAGCAACACCCATTCCGCGCACTTTGGTTTTAGCAGCCTATGGCGACATGGATTCCTCCAAGCTCGATGAAAAACCTAAAGGCCGCCTACCCATTCACACCATCGCCATGCCCGTTGAACGCTTGGATGATCTCGCCGCGCGGATTGAAACCGTAATGGCCGAGGGCGCAAAAATCTATTGGATTTGCCCGCTCGTGGAAGACAGCGATGAGCTTGAAGGCATTATTTCCGCCGAAACCCGCCACAAATGGGCGTCAAGCCGCTTCAAAGGCCAAGTGGGCCTCATTCACGGGCGCATGGACACCGCCGAAAAAGACGCCGCCATGGAAACTTTCCGCTCCGGCGCAACGCCGCTGTTGATTGCCACCACGGTGATTGAAGTTGGCGTTGATGTGCCCGATGCCACCATCATTGTGATCGAAAGCGCTGAGCGGTTTGGCCTTGCCCAACTCCACCAACTCCGCGGCCGTGTCGGGCGTGGTGACAAACCTTCAAGCTGCGTGCTGCTTTACACCGGCCCCTTAAGCGCCACAGCCCGCGCGCGGCTCGACATCATGCGGCAAACCGAAGATGGCTTCCGCATCGCAGAGGAAGACTTGAAACTGCGCGGCGAAGGCGAACTGCTCGGCACGCGCCAATCCGGCGAAGTATCGTTTTGTCTGGCTGATCTATCCGCCCACAAAGACATGCTGGAAACCGCGCGCGACGATGCCAAACTCATCCTCAACCGCGATCCTGAACTCACTAGCGATCGCGGGCAAGCGTTGCGGGTGTTATTGTATTTGTTTGGCAAAGATGAAGCGGCAAGGTTGTTAAGAGCGGGATAAAGGGTGTTAAATTTGCTCTAACACTATGATTGCAATCCAAACGCACGGCCATTACGGCGCCAGAGTAAGAGGCCAAAAAATACCCCGAATATTCCAACACCGGCAGCAGACCACGGCACCAGCCAATAGGCTGTTTCATCCGGCAAATGCGGCCGGCCGGGATTATCAGGTTGATAAAGGACGCGAATTTCAGTGCCAATTCTTGCATCGCTTGATGTGCGCGCTTGGGCTTCAACCTGTTCTCCGGCTAAAGTAGTGTATGCCACAACCGGATATTGCGCCCAACCACCTCCAGTCGTCGGCTTGGTGACTTCAAAACTGGTAACGATGCCGGTGACAATTTCGCCCGTCGCCGCTTCAGCCCTCATTTTCTGAAGGCTGAAAATTCCAAAACTGCCAATGA
>JANMFT010000188.1:0-2105 GCA_031374255.1 Limoniibacter sp.
CGCCAAACTCGCCTTTGGGCGCTTCGACAGCGGCGTAGATTTCGCCTTCCGGCACTTTGAAACCCTCAGTGTAGAGTTTGAAGTGGTGGATCAACGATTCCATTGAGCGCTTCATTTCACCGCGTTTTGGTGGCACGATTTTACCGTCGAGCGATGAGACTGGCCCGGTTTTTTCTTTGCCGAGCAGTTGCTCACAGCACTGGCGCATAATGCGCACCGACTGGCGCATTTCTTCCATGCGGATCAAATAGCGGTCGTAGCAATCGCCGTTTTTGCCGATGGGAATATCAAATTCCATTTCAGAATAGCATTCATAAGGCTGGCTCTTGCGCAAATCCCATGCCGCTCCCGAGCCACGCACCATTACGCCGGAAAAGCCCCACGCCCAAGCATCTTCCAGTTTCACAACGCCGATATCAACGTTGCGCTGTTTGAAAATGCGGTTGCCGGTGAGAAGCGTATCGAGTTTGGCAACGGTTTCCAAAAACGGGTCACACCATTTTACAATGTCTTCGACAAGCTTTTCGGGCAAATCTTGATGTACGCCGCCAGGGCGGAAATAGGCTGCGTGAAGACGTGCGCCGCAGGCCCGCTCATAAAATACCATGAGTTTTTCACGCTCTTCAAAACCCCAAAGCGGCGGGGTCAACGCGCCAACGTCAAGCGCTTGCGTGGTGATGTTCAACAGATGCGATAAAATACGGCCGATTTCGGAATAAAGCACGCGAATCAACTGCCCACGCTTTGGCACGGTTATGCCGATCATGCGCTCTATCGCCAAAGAGTATGCATGCTCTTGGTTCATCGGCGACACATAATCGAGCCGGTCGAAATAAGGCAGCGCCTGCAAATAGGTTTTGTTTTCAATCAGCTTTTCGGTGCCGCGATGCAGCAGGCCGATATGCGGATCAATCCGCTCGCACACCTCGCCGTCGAGTTCCAGCACAAGGCGCAAAACGCCATGTGCGGCAGGGTGCTGCGGGCCGAAATTGATTGTGAAGTTGCGGACGTTGTGTTCGGTCATTGCGTTTAAGCCTTGGCTTTTTCATCACCGGGCAGAACGTATTCGGTTCCTTCCCAAGGTGATAAGAAATCGAACTGTCTAAATTCTTGCCGCAATGAAACCGGCTCATAAACCACGCGTTTTACTTCATCGTCATAGCGCACTTCCACAAAGCCGGTTAGCGGGAAGTCTTTGCGAAGCGGGTAGCCTTCAAAACCATAGTCTGTCAGCAAACGGCGCAGATCAGGGTGGCGGGTGAAGAAGATGCCATACATGTCAAACGCTTCGCGCTCATACCAATTGGCACCGGGGTAAACGCTGGTCACGGATGGCACGGGCGTGTCTTCATCGGTCGTCAGTTTGATGCGCACGCGCAGGTTTTTCACCGGCGACAGCAGATGGTAAATCACATCAAAACGTTGCTCGCGCTCAGGGTAGTCAGCGCCTGCCAGATCAATAAAGCAAATGAATTGGAGTTTTGCGTCATCGCGCAGCAATGTCAGCAATTCGACGATCTGGCCGCGCGTCGTGTGCAGCGTTAATTCGCCGAAGGTGAAGCCTGACTCGGTGATCAAGGCCGCTGCCCGCTCACGCAGATAGTCAGACATCGCAATCAGGTCGGCTGTGGGTTCAATTGTCTTTGCCATGATCAGCGCTCAATTGTGCCGGTGCGGCGGATTTTCTTTTGCAAAAGCAAAATACCGTAGAGCAATGCTTCAGCGGTTGGCGGGCAACCCGGTATATAGATATCGACGGGAACAACACGGTCGCAGCCGCGCACAACTGAATAGCTGTAGTGATAATAGCCGCCGCCATTGGCGCAAGAGCCCATCGAAATTACGTAACGTGGCTCCGGCATCTGGTCGTACACTTTGCGCAAGGCAGGTGCCATTTTGTTGGTCAGGGTTCCAGCCACGATCATCACATCGGATTGGCGCGGGGATGCGCGCGGCGCAATGCCAAAGCGCTCGGCGTCATAGCGCGGCATAGATGTCTGCATCATTTCGACAGCGCAGCACGCCAGCCCAAAAGTCATCCACATTAAGGAACCTGTGCGCGCCCAAGTGATCAACGCATCGGCAGACGTGACAAGAAATCCACG
>JANMFT010000202.1:0-3555 GCA_031374255.1 Limoniibacter sp.
GCGCCTTTGCGCAGTTCATCCATTTTGAACAGAGCGCGGCCCGCAATCACAGCGGCAGGCACGAGGTTCGGGGCCAAGCGATTAGCTTCAACGGCGGCATTGCGGGCGGTGGCTACATCGGAATCAATCAGGCTGGTCGCCTTGGCAGTAAGCAACACCGCGCGTTTGCGGTCATTGGCGGCCTTGTCTGAGCCAACCAGACGCTTACGGCTGTCGAGCAGCGCCAGCGCCTTATCCCAAGCGCCATCACGGGCGTGGCCGGAAAGCGCAGCCTCTGATGCCCAATCCAAAGTTGGCGCAGTTTCAAATGCCTTTTCAGAAAAATGACGGGCGGCCACAGGGTCATTCATGCGTTCGGCTTCAAGGTACAGACCGCGGAGGCCGAGCGCTCTGGTTTCGCCATTCTCAAGCATGGCCTCAAACGCTTTGCGGGCGTCCGCATTATTGCCTTCCAGCAAAGCCACTTGCGCACCCAAATAATGGATCAGGGGTTCCTGATCAGCGCTGATAAAACTGGAGGCACGCTGCGCCAGTTTCTTGGCGGTTGCGGCATCACCTGAACCGGCGGCAATCATGCCGGTTGAGAGCGCCTGATAGCCACGGTCGCGGCGGCGGGCACGGAAGTAACGCCGGGCTGATTGCGGGCCGTCAACAATGGAACGCACAGCCCACCAGACAACCATAATGGCAGCAACGCCTGCAAGAAACACAGCCAGCGCGGTTGTCAGCGAGACCTCATAGCGGGTGTTTAAAAACGTGACGACAAGGTCACCCGGGCGGTCAGCAAGCCAAGCGAACGCCCAGCCAAGGCCAAGCACTACCAGCAAAAATAAAATGAGACGCGCCATGGTTTTAGCCCCCCGCTTTCGAAGATGCGGCACGCACAGCCTCAGCAATCAAACGGTCAGCTTCGGCACGGGCGTTGAAGCGCTCCATAAAGCTTGCGGCGGCGTCGCGCGAGGCGGCAGGTAAGGCTGCAAACTCGGTTGCCATTGCCGTATCGTCGCCTTTTGCGAGTGCCTCGCCCATACGGGCGATACGTGCGGCAGCGGTATCACCCTCAACATCGCCGAGCGGGCGCACTTTGACGAGGCTTTTGGCACTATCGAGCAATTGGTCAAACAGGCCCGCGTTCGGATCAACAGGTTCAGAAGCCGCCATCATGGCCTGCGCCGCATTTTCAAATTCAACAGATAAGTCTTGGCGCGTCGGAACGCCGGTAGCTGCAAAGCTACGTAATGCTGTAATGGCGGGCGCATCAGGAGCTACGGCTGCCAGATTTTCGAGTTCGGCATTAAATGCGCCCCCGCGATCAACGGCCGCCCGAAGCGCGGTTGCGGCCACCGCAGCGGCTAGGCCCGGCTCTGAGGCTCGATTGGCGAATTCGGTTTTGAGCGCTGCCAGCTCTGATTTCAGCCCGTTGATTTCAGCTGAGAGCGCATTTTTTGTGGTGGTGAGTGCTTCACTTGCAATGCCATCACTGGTTTTGCTTTCGAGTGTTGCGATGCGGCTGGCAAGGGCAGTAATATCGGTGCCATTGGTGGCCGGTGCGGCAAGCGAGGCCGATTGCTCGAGGGCGGTTACCCGGTCGGCAACCGATGAGTTGCCGGCAGCTTGCGATAGTGCTGCGACACTGTCTTTGAGCGCGGTAATTTCAGCGGAAAGCGCCGCAACCTGTTCGCCCTCACTGGTGGTGCCGGAAGCAATATTGGTTTCAAGTGCGCTCAGGCGATCCGAAAGGGCGTTGTCCGCGTTGTTTTGCGTCGGCAAAAATCCGCCGCTTTGCAAACCATAAGCGCCAGCCAATGCAAGGATAGCGCCAAGAATTCCGCCGGTGAGAGCACTTGCGGTTGAACCGCGCGGGGAAGGCTTGGCTGTACCGGTTTCGGAAACCGGCGTTTGCTCCACCACCGGCTCGACAATTGTTTCGGCAAGACTTTCAATAGGATCAGTTGCCGCCTCTGCGGTGACGTTTTCTGCCACGGTTTCAGAAACGGTTTCAAGATCTGCCTCGGCATCAATCGTGATGTTGGGGCGCTTACGCGAATGATGGCGCTCGGTGCTCATGCGGTTGATGACCCTTGTCCTGTGGTTTGTCGTCTTATGCCTTTGGCATGTGGTCCCGCGCAAGCATCTTATCAAGCTGATTGATCATTGCAGCCTCATCTGGCTTATCGGCGAATGAGACTCTGTTCTGCCAAAGTGAAGGCAATTGTACGGCGATTGCAGCTGACATACACAAAAACCGGGCGGTTTCCGGTATTTTTTGGCCTTTTAAGGCTGAAACGAACAATTCTGCCGCACTAGGTGCATGCAACAGAACAATCGCATTTTGGGTTGATGCGAAAAATGCTTCCAGTTTTTGCGTGGTATTTTCTGCCGGTTTCGCTCTGTAAACTTCGACGGCCTTAACGTGAATTCCAGCCGCTTTCAGCCCTATTTCCAGATCAGGCCGCCGCGTTTTCCCGCAAATATAGAGAAGGTTTTTTGGTGTTTGACTAATAATTGCGGGCAGCAAATCCAAGGCTGTTTCTGCCCAAGCGGCAATCTTGTGACCCTTAAACGTTTCAGCGCTGCGTTTACCCACCACAAAAACCGGTTTTGCAACATACAGCGCCAGCAACTCAGCGCCATACCGAACTGCGTTTTGGCTGGTTATGATGAACGCATCAAAGTCACTAACCGGCACATCAAAAGCCAATGGCTGAATTTCTGTCAGTGGTATTGCTGTGGCTTCAATTCCCCGGTTCAAAATAGCATTCAGTGTATGGGTCGCACCGGGCTCTGGCCGCGTTACTAAAACGCGCGCCATATTTTTATGCCCAGCTGTCAAAAAACGATGTGCCGGCGCGGGCGCGGATGTCATCGCCGCAGTTTTTTCCAATCGCGAAAGCATCACCCGCTTTGCCTTCAGAACTGATCCGGTGATGGGTTTTGCCATCGGGTGTCAAAATCATGCCGGAAAACTGGATGTGATCGCCACTGATAACAGCATAACCCGCAATCGGGGTGCGGCAGGAGCCATCAAGGGCGCCGAGAAAAGCCCGTTCGCACAAAAGCGCCAATCCAGTTGCGTCATGGTGCAAAGGGGCAAGCAATTTCTGAACGCGGGCATCACCAATACGGCTTTCAATGCCGATTGCGCCTTGGCCGGGCGCCGGTGGAAAACGCTCCACGTCCAGCGCTTCAGTGACAACATTTGATTTGCCCAAGCGGTTCAATCCGGCGCAGGCCAGAAACGTCGCGCTGGCCACATTGTCCTGAAGTTTTTGCAACCGCGTGCCGACATTGCCGCGAAAGCCAACAATATTGAGGTCAGGGCGTAAACGCTTGACCAAAGCTGAACGGCGCAGCGACGACGTGCCGACAATTGCACCTTCGGGCAGCGCCTCAAATGCTGAAATCGCATGAGATACAAACCCGTCACGCACGTCTTCGCGCTCCAGAAAATGGGTGAGTTCCAAACCATCCGGCAATTTGGTTGGCATGTCTTTGGAGGAATGCACGGCGATATCGATCCGCCCGTCGGCAAGCCGCTCTTCGATTTCTTCGGTG